>CAZKYX010000017.1:0-22305 GCA_964557125.1 uncultured Gammaproteobacteria bacterium | reverse complement strand
ATTTGACAAAATAGCTTGAAGTTATTACAATTATTCAAATGTTGAATTTAGCTCAAAGACACATGTGGTTTATTTACACCTTCGCGTAGCGGAGGTTTGGTTTTTGAGGTAAAGAGACAGAAACGAACCTTCGCAAGAACTCAACAAAGAGTTCACAGCGGAGGTTTTTTATTGGCTCTTCAAGGAAACCCCACTGTAAGTGGGGAGGAATTGAAGGAACAAAAGAGCTTCCCTCAGGGGCGCAGTCCTGCGTTGCAGGAAAGTTCTTATGGCGCGAAAGGATGTGATTACAGAATGAAAGAACAATTATTATTACAACTTAATGCAGCACCAGCTACTTCTTGTTTGAAGCAGAAGGTGGGCTCGTGCTTGGGATGCAACGTACTTGACATAGTACTGGAAAAACGAAAGTTTGTCCCTCGAGAGCAAGAACAAGAACTTATAGAACGCGTGAGCGTGAATTTATGTCCAGAACCTAAAGAAATATTTGTACCAAAGCGTTCATGCTAATAAATACCAAAGGAGGTGAAGTGTTATGACAGTTGAAAACAATACGTTATCGAAAAACGAATTTATTGCTAAAAATATAGCGTCATTTAAGAGAAGAATGGGTGGAGAACTCAAGCCTTGTAACGGGTGCGAATTCTTTGATGAAATTATACTGTGCGCACAACCCAAAGGTATTCTGCTAAATCAAGATGGTAAACCCGTTTGTCCTATAAATGTAACTCGAGTCGTCGAGCTTACGATTAATAGTTAGTGGAATATGATGCTGCAATGTGGAGTTAAGAGGATTCGAACCTCTGACCTTTGCAATGTCAATGCAACGCTCTAACCAGCTGAGCTATAACTCCAAGATGTCTGTGAAAGTACTCTAACCAAACTGAGTTACGAGTCTAAAAGCATCTGATATCATATCAAAGTTGAGCCTAATCTACAAGATGAACCGTATACTTTATACTAAATACTAAATACTTTATACTTATTGGTATGACTCGTCAGGATGCATACTCAACGCTTCTTGTTTATACAAAAGCCCCCAACCTCATCAATCATCACTTGGCAGCAGAGGCTGCAATGCGAGCAATTGGAAAGTACTACGCAGGAGTCACAAAAAAGCCAATCGATTTGGATATGTGGGGACTAACGGGTCTTTTACATGATGCCGACTATGAAATCACAAGAAATACGCCCGAAAAGCACACCCTTTACCTTGAAGAGAAAATAGGAAAGCTCCTTCCAAAGGAGGTCATGACTGCAATCAAAGCTCATAATTTTGCGTATACAAAAATACAGCCTGTGACTCCAATGGATTGGGCAATATATACCTGTGACGAGCTTACGGGATTTGTTATTGCCTGTGCGCTCGTACAAAAGGATAAAAAAATGAATATGGTTACTACCGAATTTATTCTCAAAAAAATGGGGGACACTTCCTTTGCAAAGTCTGTTGATAGAAAGCAAATTCTTTTATGTGAACAGTCGTTGGGAATTAAGGTAAATACATATATACAAATAGTTCTCTCTTCTATGCAGGCAATCGCCCCAACCCTTGGCTTTGCTTAACAAAACCAATATAATAATTTTATGGAAGAAAAACACCACAGAGTCAACCATCCGATAAGACAAATGATGGTTAACAATTTTTTGGGCGGCATCGCATGGTCTTTTGGTACGCTTATTGGCGCCACTATTATCGTTGCCGTTGCTGGTTTTTTGTTTTCTCGAATAGATGTCATTCCGATTGTCGGCACCTTTATTACAAATATCATTCGCTTTATTGCACAAAATAACCCTAATCTGCTACAATGAGCCCCACTATGAACGACGAGGAAAAGCAACTGAAAGACCACAAACAGATTGGCCAAGAGCAAGAATTATTCTTTACCAATGAAATTGCTCCAGGAGCCCCTTTCTGGCTTCCAAAAGGAATGACAATTTTCAAACAGCTTGAAAAATACATACGAGAACTCACTGAAAAGGCTGGGTATCTTGAAACATCTTCACCGATTATGGTGAAAAGTGAGCTCTTCAAGCAGTCAGGTCACTGGGTAAAATTTGGAGAACACAACATGTACAATCTTTCGCTGTCTGATGAAGAAGATGACTCAAAAGGTGTAAGCTACACCCTAAAGCCAATGAACTGCCCTGAATCAACGGTTTTGTACAGATTTAGGCCACGCAGTTATAGAGAGCTCCCATTAAGACTTGCTGAAATTGGAAGACTGCACCGCCGCGAAAAATCTGGTGAAGTAAATGGACTGCTAAGGGTGCGTCAAATTACCATGGATGATGCCCACATTTTTTGTACAGAAGCTCAAATCTTTGATGAAGTTGGGAGCATTCTTGACATGATGATTGAATTCTATACAAAGTTTGGATTTGAATTTGATTTTCGACTTGCTACCAGACCAGAACTATTCGCAGGAACAGAGGAAAACTGGAAGAAAGCTGAAGAGGATTTAGAAAAAGCGCTGAAAATGAAAAAATTAAAGTATTCCCTAAAACCTCAAGATGGAGCATTTTACGGACCCAAAATTGACGTTCATATTAAGGACTCATTAGGTCGAGAATGGCAATTGGCAACCGTTCAACTTGATTTTCACCAACCCGAAGCATTCAAGCTTACCTATATTGATTCAGATGGTCAGGAAAAGCGGCCGGTCATGGTTCACAGAGCTATATTGGGCTCATTTGAGCGGTATATCGGTATATTAACAGAACATTTTCAAGGCGCATTCCCCACATGGTTATCACCAATCCAAGTCAGTATTTTGCCAGTTTCAGATAAGTTTGCAGACTATGCCCAAAAGGTTACAGAGGAGATAAAAACTTCGGGGCTACGAGTAGAACAGGACAATTCAAATAACACGCTCGGAAATAAAATTCGTGAGGCTACTTTACAAAAAGTACCCTATATGTGTATAATAGGCGGTCAGGAAGAACAAAAGTCACTTGAGACTGGAAGTTCTTTTGTGACTGTAAGACAGAGAAACGGAAAAGATCTAGGACAAGTAGAACTGCCGGATTTTATACGACTAGTCAAAGACGCCATTGAGAACAAACAATAGACAACAACAAAGAAACGTTTTTTATAGACGAAATCACCAGATTAGAGCTGAGGTTGTGAGACTAATCGATAAAGACGCAAAACAACTGGGCGTAGTAAGCATTGAAGAGGCACGAAAAATTGCAGAAGAGCAAGGAGTTGATTTGGTTGAAGTTGCACCATTAGCAAAACCACCAGTCGTAAAAGTCATCGACTTTTCAAAATTTCTTTATCAGCTGAAAAAGAAAAAACAGGAAGAAAAAAAGGGGAGTAAAACTTCCCAAACAAAACAAATTCGTTTTGGACCCTTTATCGGTGAACACGATTTAGCGGTTAAATTAAAAAAGGCACGAGAATTTTTGGCTGACGGAGATAAAGTAAAATTCGCAATAAAATTTGCAGGACGCCAAATAACGAAAAAGGAATTAGGAGAAGCAACAATGAATAGAGTACTTGAAAGTATTCAGGATATTGCAAAAATAGAACGCGAAATGCACATGGAAGGAAGACAGCTCGTTGTCATCGTTACAAAAACAAAATAATTATGAAAAAAACAAAAATGAAAGTGAAAAGAAGTGTCAGTAGACGCTTTAAGGTTACCAAAAATGGCAAAGTGCTACGCGGCTCACAAATGAGAAGCCATTTACGCTCAAAACGTTCTAAAAGAGCGCAGAGAGCTCAAAAAGAACAAAAATTTGTTACAGGAGCATTTGCAAAAAAGGTAAAACATTTATTAGGAGAAGCATAATTAGGTTATAGTGGGTAGTGAGTAGTGAGTAGTTTTAAAAAATTGAACTACAACCTACGCCGCTATGAAATAGCTAGTCCTCTTGGAGGGCAACCTACAACCTACAACCTACAAACCAAATATGACAAGAGTAAAAAGAGGCGTTGCCTCACACGCAAAACATAAAAAGACACTTGAACTCGCAAAAGGATACAGAGGTTCAAGAAGTAGATTAATTAGAACAGCAACAGCTGCCGTTCTTCATTCTGATCAATATGCCTATCACGGTCGAAAAAGAATGAAAAGAGATTCACGCAGATTGTGGATTACAAGAATTGGTGAAGCAGTTAAGCTACAAGAACACTCATACAGCACCTTTATTAAAGCTCTTAAAGACAAAAATATTATTATTGATAGAAAAATTCTCGCTGGTCTCGTTGTGGAAGATCCAACGGTCTTTGCCGAAGTTGTAAAAACAGCTTTTGAATCGAAGTAACATTTCTGTAATCGATAGACTATAGCAGACCCCGCCATGGCGGGGTTTTTTATTAAATACCTATGAGCAGAGTAATAAAAGTAGCGGTAGCACTCATTTTCAATGAAAGTGGACAAGTGTTACTTACACAGAGAAGTGACCCACGCAATTTACTTACTCATAATAAGTGGCAATTCCCAGGAGGAGGAGTTGAAAAAAATGAAACTCCTGAAAGCGCCTGCATTCGAGAAATTGAAGAGGAAACAGGACTTGTCATTGAGCTTCTTACCAACACCCCATTAAAAATCACTCACAAAGGAACCGGAGACAAAAATACGTACGATTTGTTTGGATATCCGGCACGCTGGGTTTCTGGTACAATTAATACTGAAAATGATGACGAAACCGCTGATGCAAAGTGGATGACACTCGAAAACATTGACTTTACTCAGTGCATAAAAAGTACAAAATTACTCATCGAAACGTACCAGACAGTATGGAAGAAGAACTGATAAAAATCAAAAATGACGCCCTCTCGCTGCTTATTGAAGAAACAGATCCTGACGGGCTTGATGCCCTCAAGGAGGAATTTTTAGGAAAAAAAGGAAGACTGACCTTATTTATTAAAAACATTCCAAATATACCCCTTGAAAAGCGTCCAGAGATTGGCAGACTTGCCAACGAGATAAAAAAAACAGTAGAGGAGCTAATTGAGGATAAAAAAACTCTTAAAATACACGTTTCAAACGAAATTAAGGTGCAAGATGTAACACTTCCAGGAGAAAAACCACCGCTAGGCTCCTTGCATTTGGTAACTCAGGCAATTGAGGAAATTACAAATATTTTTGGAAAAATTGGATTTACTCGAGTTGCATACCCTGAGGTTGAATATGATTGGTACGCTTTTGGAGCACTCAATTTTCCAGAAGAACATCCAGCACGAGATGACTGGGAAACCTTTTTTGTAGAACTTCCAACAGACAAAGACAAAGGACCTGTTCTTCTTACACCTCACACATCCTCAGGACAGGTTAGAGAGATGTTAAAGGGAAAACTCCCGATAAAAATGCTTAATATTGCAAAATGTTATAGAAGGCAAAGCGATGTGTCACATACACAAATGTTTCATCAGTTTGAGGGGCTTGTCGTTGGAGAAAACATCAACATTTCCCATCTAAAAGGGGTTCTGGATTACTTTGTTAAGTCCTACTTTGGAGAAGAGAGGGGATTTCGGATTAGA
This sequence comes from uncultured Gammaproteobacteria bacterium, assembly GCA_964557125.1. Taxonomy (GTDB): domain Bacteria; phylum Patescibacteriota; class Microgenomatia; order Levybacterales; family GWA1-39-11; genus CAZKYX01. Next base: position 16,814 of record CAZKYX010000017.1, on the reverse strand, counting down.
CCGTACCATTTCCAATTTACAGAACCATCATTTGAAATTGATGTAACGTGCGGTGTGTGCAAGGGCAAAGGATGTAGGCTTTGCAAAGGAGGTTGGCTTGAAATGGGAGGTTCAGGGATGGTTCACCCAAATGTATTAAAAGCAGGAAACATTGATCCTAAAAAATATAATGGTTTTGCTTTTGGATGGGGAGTTGAGCGGGTACTTATGATGAAAGAAGGACTAGCTTTAGACGATTTACGCGTGTTGTATTCAAATAATCTGGAGTTTCTCCGTCAATTTTAATATGTCTAAAACCTACAACCTACGCAGCTATAATATAGCTAGTCCTCTTGGAGGACAACCTACAACCTAACAATATGAATATTCTAATACCTAACAATTGGCTCAAAGATTTTCTCTCAACAAATGCTACCCCAAAAGAATTTGCAGACAGCATGAGTCTTACCTCCGTTTCTATAGAACGAATGGAAGAGGTTGAGGACGATATTGTTTTTGACATTGAAGTAACAACCAACAGACCAGACCTCATGTCAATTGAAGGAATAGCACGGGAAGCAAGTGCTGTTCTTCCCCAAGCAGGATACAAAGCTGAATTTAAGCCCCATACACAACTGAAAAAAACAGCAAACACGCAATCAAGCCCACTGCTTAACATTAAAAACGATAGTGAACTGGTAAATAGGATTATGGCTGTTGTTATGGAAATAGAACTTGCTCCATCTCCTGAATATATTCAAAAAAGACTTGAGAGAACAGGGATACGAAGCATTAATAACGTTGTTGATACAACAAATTATATTATGCGTGAGGTTGGTCACCCTTCACACGTATTTGATTACGATAGACTCAAGAACCATACATTAATAATAAGAAAATCTAGAAAAGGAGAGAAGATTCAAACACTCGATGAAAAGGAATACACGCTTGCTGGTGGAGATATCATTGCCGAGGACGGTACCGGAGAAATCATAGACTTACTCGGTGTCATGGGTACCAACAACAGCGTGGTCACCGACATCACAACCCGAATCGTGCTGTTTATAGATAACCTGAACCCAACTATTCTTCGTAAAACCTCAATGGGCTTGGGAATAAGAACGGAAGCTGCAGTTCTCAACGAAAAAGGAGTTGACCCAGAACTAGTTCTGCCAACGTTCATGAGAGGGATTGAACTTATAGAAAAATATGCAAAAGGAAAAATAATCTCTGAGATAATTGATATCTATCCTAACAAGCCAAGCAAGAAAGAAATTACAGTAACTCAAGAGCAAGTAAATGCACTCATTGGTATTGAAATTCCACCCAGCACCATAACTTCAATTCTCACCAATCTTGGGTTTGACATCACGTCAAAGCCTGGAACGTTTGTCGTTAGCATCCCATCTGTCAGAAATGACGATATGGAAATTGCCGAGGATGTTATTGAAGAAATTGCTCGAGTGTATGGGTATCACAAAATCCCAAATCAATTACCCCAATTACATTCTCAAGAGTACTACACCCAAGAAAAAGATGAGTTTTATTGGATATCAAAGATCAAAGAGGCGATGAAGTTTTGGGGATTTAACGAAACATATACATACTCAATGGTCGCTGAAGAAATGTTTGATGGACCAATTGAAAAAGCTATCAGACTAAAAAATCCACTTGACACGGACCACGAATACCTCAGAAATTCGCTTATCCCAAGTCTCCTTGCAGTTTCTGAGCAAAATAAAAATATTGATAACCAACAACTTTTTGAGGTTGCAAATGTGTACCACAAAACCGAAGCGGGTACTCCTATTGAAATGCTCCATTTTGCATCCCTAGTTGCAGGAAACAATGCAACGTTTTATAAAATGAAAGGACTTATTGAGCAATTATTAACAATCTTGGGAATTGAAAAATTTTCTTTTTCCACAAACGAAGAAAGCATTTCAGGAGCAAACATAGAAGTTTTTGGAAAGCACGTCGGAACCATTGAAATAGAAGACAACCAGGTATTCTTTGAGCTAGACCTACACCCAATACTTTCACATGCCACCTCCAAGAAAAAGTATATAGAAAGCTCGAAATTTCCACCCATTATAGAGGATATTACTGTTGAAATTGGCAATCAGTATACATTTAACGAAGTGGCGAGTGCTCTTAAAAAAGTAAATAGTCTTATTAGCGACGTTGAGTATCTTAATAGCTACAAACAGAATAAAACATTCAGAATTATCTACAAAAGCCTTGAAAAAAACCTTACAAAAGCTGATGTTACCCCTATTAGAGAAGAAGTTGAGAAGGTATTTAAAGAAACTTTTAAAGCGAAGCTCTGATGAGAAGACAAATACTCGCAACCCTCTGTTTAGGCTCGCAGTCCCAAAGGGATGAGAAACGCAAGACTAGCTACAAATTTGCATATGTAGAGCGCTAGGCTTACATACAAAACTCATCTCACCCTCATGATTCGTCCTCAAAGCAAGAAGGATAGTCGTTACAATAATAAGTGAAATGGGGTAGGGGGCAAGTTTGAAAATGGAGAAAATCCTGAAGAGTGTGCGCTTCGAGAAATTAAAGAAGAAACCGGTCTTATCGCAAAAAATCCAAAGCTTGCAGGTCTTTTAACATTTCCAGCGCTCACTGATGGCACTGATTGGTACTGAGCTCTTAGTGATTAGTTAACTGTGAATTGTGAACTGTAAACTGTCAACTGGTTTATGGTGTCGGACTTAGGGTAGGGGTTGGAGTTTCAGTTGGTTGCTGATTTTCCGAATATGTGTATCCGGACTTTTCAGTCGGCGGGTTATATTTTGCATCTTTGTAATTTTCCTTTACCCACGCATTAATAGCTTCCTGCCATCTATTCTTGCCATCAGTTGAAACAGGGTCATCTTCTTGAAATACAACAAAGTCACCCGTATCATAATCGCTTCTCTCAACTTCTTGGTCTGACGCTAGCTTTCCACCATCGTGCTTTGAAAGTTTTAGGGTTTTATATATTGGTGACTTTCCAGTTGGCTCCGTACCTTTTACAAAATACTCGGTTCTCTTTGATTGACCATCTATCGGGAGACCTCCTGAAAATGCATCTATCTCTACTGCCTTGACGCCATCAGGCTGTCTGAATTCTTCGTTCTTTTTATCCTTTAAGACTCGCGCCATAATTTTATTCCAAATTGGAGAAGCTCCTGTTACTCCGGAGGCAATTCTCGGGTCAAGAGGAGAGTTGTCGTTGTTTCCCACCCAAACACCAACTGCATACGAAGGAGTATATCCAACAGTCCAGTTATCTCTCTTTTGATCTGTTGTTCCAGTTTTGACAGACACTGTCTTGCCAGAAACAACGAGCCAAGAGCGCGTACCAAATGCATCAGCGCGAGCGTTGTTATCAAGCAACATGTGGGAAATAATGAAAGCTATTTCAGGAGACAGCACCTTTTCTCCTTTTTCATCCGAATGCTTAAAGAGCGTCTTCCCTTTTCTATCCTTTACCTCAAGTATTGCAAATGGCTGCTTTTTTACACCCTCGCGTGCAAATACACTGTAGGCTGAAGTTAACTGTAAAAGCGATGCCTCACGCCCTCCTAAAACCAAAGAGAGTCCAACGCTTTGCATATTTTTATTGGTTGGCTCCCAGTTCTCAATCCCCATTTCATATCCCTTTTCAAGAACTGGCTTTATTCCAACTCGAGCAAGAGTTTTAACCGCAGGCACGTTGAGAGAATTTCCTAAAGCAAATCTCATTTGTACCGGCCCCCTGTATTTACCGTCGTAATTAACTGGGGTGTAAGTAGGGTCATTTGGATCGACAACAGTGAACTCTGTTTTTACATCCATAATAATACTTGCCGCAGTGTAGCCTCGTTCTAGAGCTACTGCATACGTAACAGGCTTAAGTGACGAACCAGGTTGTCTTAAAGCAGTTGAAGCATTGTAATTACCATCAATATCTAAATTAAAGTAGTCACGACTCCCAATCATAGCTGTTATCCCACCTGTTTTTACATCCTCAACTATTACAGCGGCATTCTTAACTTTGTAATTCTTAAAGTTCTCAAATTCTTTACTGACAATGTTCTCAGCGTCCTGCTGGATTTCGGCATCAAGGGTTGTCTTGACGGTAAGATTTCCATTCTCAACAAGTGCTTCTCCAAACATATCCACCAATTGCTGTCTGATATACATTACAAAGTGAGGGGCTTTAATACTTTCTGTCTTTTGCTCTGGAAATGTAAATTTCTTTATTTCTTCAAGGGCACTGTCTGCTTCCTTTCTTGAAATAATACCATCTTCACGCATTCGCTTTAGCACCTCTTGACTTCGACCAACGTAGGTTTTGTCAGAGTTTGAATAGGGAGAATAATACGTTGGGAGCTGTGGCAAGCCAGCTAGAAATGCACTCTGCGCAAGGGTTAAGTCTTTAGCATGCTTATTAAAATACAAATCGCTTGCCGCTTCAATTCCGATTGCAGTACCTCCATAAGAAATGTTATTTAAATACATTTCAAGTATTTGATCTTTTGAATATCTGCTATCAACTTGAATTGCAAGGATAAGTTCTTTCAGTTTTCTTGATGCGGTTCTTTCTGGCGAAAGTAGCGAAATCTTAACGAGCTGCTGGGTAATAGTTGACCCCCCAGTCACACGATGATACAAAAGCACATCTTTTATCACACGAAGGTAAGCCATAGGAGAAAATCCCTTATTGCGGTAAAAATCTTTATCTTCAGTTGCGATAGTCGCTTTTAACAAACTTTCTGGGATTTGATCTAAATCTACGTATATCCTGTTGTAATCCTTATAAAACGAGTAAAGGAGCTTGTCATTTTTATCCAATATTCTTGTGGAATCCTTTAGGTCCCCATTGGCAAGCTTTCCGGGAGTAGGGAGGTCTCGGGACACCCACAATATGTAGAAAAATCCTATGAGGACAAGGCCAACTAGACCAAAGAAGGCATACTTTGCAGCCTTACTTGCAAGGAGTAGTCGAGTAACATGAAAGCGGTTTTGATTTGCGCGTCTAGAAGTAGTGCGGCGCGAAACAGGGTAATAGCGCATAACCAATATTATACCAAATGCATGATGCCTGCGTCTTTTCCAGAGGCTGATTGAACTTAACTTTGATATTACGTATAATGAATGCGTGGACACAAATCCTGAACTACTACATCGAGGGGTGGCAAACATCATTCCCAACATAAAGCTCCTTGAGCAAAGACTAAATTCTGGCAACAAACTCAACATCTACATGGGGATAGACCCAACTGCAACAAGAATCCATTTGGGACATGCGGTTACGCTAAGAAAAATTCAACAATTTGCAGAAATGGGCCATAACGTCACTTTTTTAGTTGGTGACTTCACTGCACTTATCGGCGACACTTCAGACAAAACTTCAGAGCGGCCAGTTCTCACCTCTTCACAAATTCAAGAAAATCTTACAACCTATAAAGAGCAAGCCAAAAAGATTCTCGATTTCGATAAAATAGCTATCAAATTTAATAGCCAGTGGCTTTCAAAATTGACGTTTGAAGACATCCTAAAACTTACCATGAACTTCTCAGTGAATGACTTTATTTCACGAGAACTCATCAAAAAACGCCTCACGGCTGGCACTAGTGTTGGTCTAGCGGAAGTTATGTATCCACTCATGCAGGGGTATGACAGCCTACACCTTAATACAGATATTCAACTTGGAGGGACAGACCAAACATTTAATATGCAGGCGGGCAGAACACTTCTTAAAAATCTTAAGAACAAAGAGTCTTTCATCATTACAAACGTTTTCTTAACCGGAACGGATGGAAGAAAAATGAGTAAGACATGGGACAATGCAATCTGGCTTGATGATAAGGCAAATGATATGTACAGAAAGGTAATGTCGATTAAAGATGAATTGATAATGGAATATTTTATCCTTGCAACTGATATTCCGCTCGATGAAATAAAAAAAATTGGCAAGTCGCTTGATGCTAACAATCCTATGGACACAAAGAAAATGCTCGCGCATACCATAACAAAAATATATCATGGAGAACAAAAGGCTGAGAGGGCTGCAAAAGAATTTCAAAATGTAGTGCAGGACAAAAAAGCACCGGAGGATATTCCCACTATTAGTGTTGCAGACTCGAGTGTTTCTCTTGCATCAATTGCAATCATGCACAATTTGGTTGACTCAAATTCTGAATGGAAACGGTATGTCTCCTCCAACAGTGTAAGCTACAATGACATGAAGATAAGTAACGCATTTATTAACGTTTCAGAACTTCGTGAGGACGGAATACTCAAGATTGGGAAGCAAAAATTTGCTAAAATAAAACTCTAAACTAGATTTATTATTTATGATTTATCATTTATAATTTCCTTTCTATAAATAATAATTTATAAATTATAACTTATAACTAAACGCATGGATTTTATAAGACGCAATAAATGGATTTGGAAAATTATTATAATTTTTGTCGTCATTGCTATGGTAGCTACTTCCGTCCTTCCATTTCTAATCGGACTGTAAACAATGCAACTTACAACACCAATACGAGAAGCGGGTCTCGCCTTTCGCATGAAATCATCAAGACTTGAAAAGCTCGGAATTCTTACTCTTGAAGATCTTCTTAACCACATCCCTTTTCGATATGAGGATTATCGCAACACAACATCAATCTCAAGACTTCAGATAGGGCAGACTTCAGTTATTTCAGGCACCATGTTGGAGTTGGCTAATGAATATACCAGAAGAAAATTTATTATTCAAAAAGGACAAATTAAAGATGCTAGCGGAACAGTACCGTGTGTTTGGTTTAACCAATCATATATAACCCGAGTCATTTCAGCCGGAGACACGGTTGGTCTTGTTGGGAAAATGGTATTTTCTGGAAGAACCAGAGTGTTTCAAGTAAAAGACTATGAAGTCTTAGGGAGTTCAAACGGCATTCATATTCGAGGACTAGTTCCTGTTTACAATGCGACCGCAGGACTTTCCCCAAAATGGTTGAGAAATAAAATTTACGAACTCCTTGCAACACACAAGGATGTGAAAGACTACTTGCCGGAAAGCATTCGAAAAGAACTTTCATATCCAACGCTCGGGGAAGCGCTACACAACATTCATTTTCCCAATAATGAAGATGATGTAGAAAAAGCGCGAGAGCGCTTATCATTTGATGAACTATTTCTCTTGCAGCTTGGAGCACTTGAAAGGAAAAAAGAATGGGACAAGAAACGAATCAGTAGTCCCTTTGCAATTGATAAGAAAAAAATTGATAGTTTTATAACAAAACTTCCCTTCACATTGACTGATTCGCAGAAGGTATCTGTTGAAGATATCCTTCAAGATGTTTCAAAAGAGATACCGATGAATAGACTGCTTGAAGGTGATGTTGGAAGTGGAAAAACAGTTGTTGCCGCAATTGCGATGTACGCCAGTCATTTGAATGGATTTCAATCGGTCCTTATGGCTCCAACAGAAATTCTCGCGCAGCAGCACTATATAACTATTAAAAACTTATTTGAGCCACTTGGTATCTCCGTTGCTCTTCATACCGGTTCTTCAAAACTGCAACCTACAGCCCGCCGGGCAGAGCACTCCTCCGGACAGAGTCCTTCTGGACGGCGTCTGGGCGGCGCCTACAACGTACAACCTAATATCTTTATCGGAACACACGCGCTCATTCAAAAAAGTGTAGTGTTCAAAAAATTAGGCCTTGTTGTTGTTGATGAGCAGCAACGCTTTGGAGTTGCGCAACGAGCCATCTTAAGAGAAAAGGGTATTAACCCTCACTTTCTCACGATGACAGCAACACCAATCCCAAGAACGGCACTTTTAGTTATGTATAAGGATTTAGATATTTCGCTTCTAAAAGACATGCCGAAAGGAAGAAAAAAAATTAAGACATGGCTTGTTCCCCCCATTAAAAGAAAAAGTGCATACTCATGGATAAGGGACCAAATAGTACAAAGCGGCAAAACAAATCAAGCATTTATCGTCTGTCCATTTATTGATGAGTCGGAGAGTGCAGCAACTGTTAAGGCAGCAACAAAGGAGTTCGAGCATCTTTCCAAGGTAGAATTCAAGGGACTAAGAGTTGGATTACTGCATGGAAGACTGAAAGCGAAAGACAAAAATGAAATTTTGAAAGACTTTAAGGAAGGAAAATATCACGTACTCGTTGCAACCCCAGTTGTTGAAGTTGGAATAGATATTCCAAACGCAACCATAATGGTTATAGAGGCTGCAGATAGATTTGGGTTAGCACAATTACACCAATTGAGGGGCAGAGTGGGGCGTAATGACTTGGAAAGTTACTGCTTATTGTTCTCAGAATCTGAAAATGAAACAGTACTTACAAGACTTAAATCAATGGAAGTAACCCATACGGGATTTGAACTAGCTGAGCTTGATCTAAAACTAAGAGGCCCCGGAGAAATGTACGGAACTGCTCAGCACGGCCATTCTGGACTTAAGATTGCCAGATTCTCGCAATTTGATCTCGTTGATAAGGCTAAATTGGAAGCTGAAAAGATTCTACCCAAGCTTGAAGGTCTTACGTTATTAAAAGAAAAAATAGAAAAACAAAATTCAGAAGATAGAATTAACCCCGATTAACTCAACTCTCGCACTTGCACTTGCACTAGAGCCTCAAATTTTATATAATACATTCTAGTGTTTAGTAACTGATTTTCGCAATTAGTTATAAAAATATAACTATACGCTATTTTCTGTTAACTAAACCCTAACTATATGCCACAAGAGCCAAAAAGAAGACATTCAAGACAAAGAAAAGGCAAGCGACGCGCAAGCATTTCCCTAAGTCTTACAGCAACAACTATCTGCAGTCAGTGCGGCTCTGTAAGTGTGCCTCATATTGCATGTAAAGCATGTGGTTACTACAAAGGCAAGCAAGTTATTGCACGCTAATACATGAAGACAGCCTTTGATCCTCGTCATAGACAACGTCAAGAAGCAGTAAAAGCATTATTTTCCTACAGTTTTCTCAAACAAAAAATTGTTGATAAAAAAGCCCAAGAGATTATCAAAAACCTCGAGTCAATTGACGAAAAAATTCACGAAGTTGCACCTGAATTTCCAATTGATAAGATTAACAAAACCGACCTAGCTGTTTTACGTTTAGCTGCATATGAACTCCTCATTGAGAAAAAAGAACCTCCAAAGGTGGTCATTGACGAAGCAATAGAGCTTGCAAAGGAATTTGGCGGTGACTCTTCCCCAGCTTTTGTTAACGGAGCTCTTGGAAAAATACTGAAAGAACTGTAAAATATTACTATGAATATCCCTCAATTTCTCGATCCGAAAATTCAAGATTTGGTCTTTACCCATAGGTCTTACCTTAACGAATCACCAAGCGATGTAAATTCTAATGAAAGACTTGAATTTTTGGGAGATAGCATCTTATCATTCGTTGTCTCAACATACATTTATAGTAATTATCCTCATCTCGCAGAGGGAGAACTCACAAGCCTGCGCTCTGTTCTTACTAACACTCAAACGCTTTACATGGTCGCTCAGGATTTAAAACTTGGAGACCTATTGATGCTCTCCAAGGGTGAAGAAGAAAGCGGCGGAAGAGAATCAAAAACAATTCTGGCTAATACGTATGAAGCAGTTGTTGGAGGACTATTCCTTGATCAAGGCATAGCTGCTTCACAAAATTTTATAACAGAAACAATTCTTTCCAGAATTGATGAATTTATCGGAAACCAAGGCATGAAGGACGCAAAGAGTCAACTGCAAGAACTTATGCAGGAAAAATTTAAGACGTCCCCTGAGTATAGAATTCTTGAAGAAAACGGCCCAGATCATGACAAAGAGTACACTTCTGGGGCATTTCTTAACGAAAGACTGCTTGCAAGTGGTCAGGGTAAATCAAAGCAAGAAGCAGAAAAAAGCGCCGCTGCAGCAGCCCTCCTCACACTTGAAGGAAACTAATTGCAAAAAAGGTTCAAAACTGATAAAATAGCACACATGTCACTCGTAATAAGATTCGCAAAAATTGGAAGAAAGGGAGAACGCAAGTATCGCTTGATTGTAAATGAAAAAAGAACAAAGCGCGATGGAGAACCTGTGGAGAGCCTTGGGTTCTACGAAAAAACAACCAAAAACGTTGTTAAGAACTTTGATGATGCAAAAATTGCCTATTGGATAAGCAGAGGTGCCCAGCTATCTCCAAGTGTTGATAAGATTTTACACCCTGAAAAAAAGACACCAAAAAAAGAAGCAAAGAAAGCTGACTAACCCATGAAAAAACTTTTAGAACACATCCTAGACAGTATTTTTGATAACAAAGACATTACTGTAGACGAAACTGAAGAAGATGGAATAATAACCCTTACTATCCATGCTCCTCAAGAAGAAATGGGCAAAATTATTGGTAAAAAAGGAAAAGTTATTAACTCAATGAAGCAAGTTATTAAAATTCTTGCAATAAAGGAAGACAAAAAAGTAGAACTCCAAGTTGCTGAAAACTAACACCTCAATATACTAATTTTAAAATTCAAATTTAAAATTTTAAATCAAATTCAAATTTGGAAATTCATTAAAAATTAAGAACTAAAAATTAAAAATTTTACATATGTTAATCTCCATTATCACCTTGTTTCCAGAAATGTTTGATGGGGTCTTTTCCCATTCAATTCTCAAGCGTGGGCAAGAAAAGGGAGCACTCACCATTCAACTCATAAATCACCGAGACTTTGGAATTGGAAAACACAAAATAGTTGATGATAAGCCTTATGGCGGAGGTATTGGCATGCTTTTAAGAGTTGATGTACTTGCACAAGCAATTGCATCTGCTCGAAAATTCAAAACTGGAGAAAAAGTTATTCTTCTTGATCCGAAAGGGACACGGTATACTCAAGAAGTTGCTGAAAACTTGTCAAAATTAAAGCATATAATACTCGTTTGTGGTCATTATGAAGGATTTGATGAGCGTATCAACGATTTTGTTGATATGAAAATTTCTCTAGGTGATTTTGTACTTTCAGGTGGAGAAATACCTGCGATGGCAATTACTGAAAGCATTGGAAGACTCACTAAGGGCGTACTTGCAAAAGAAAATGCAACAGTTCTCGAGTCATTTTCAAAGACAAACGAAAAAAGAATCTTGGAACATCCTCACTATACAAGACCTCAAGACTACAAAGGGAAAACGGTACCGAAAATATTATTAAGCGGCGATCAAAAGAAGATTGACGAGTATAGAACCAACGAAGCGCAAAGAGCTACCCGAAGGCAACGACCGGACTTGCTCAAATAACAATACCTACTGTTTCCACTCTGCAAGAGTTTTTAACAACTTTGTCTCTTCAGGAGTGTAGCTCGTAATTTTTGTTTGTTTTGCAAGTTGCGTTGATACAGGCTTAAAGAAAAAGTTAACGTCCAGATGCCCTTGTTTTCCTTGAATATTGACTGAGTTAATTTCAATAACGGGAAGTCCAGCATAAAGTTTTCTTGCAAATTGGGTAATTTCATCTTCTGAACCAGTCGCTTCGACAATTACATTTAGATATGGGACTCCATCAATAATTTTTTCATTTTTATATTGATTTGTTGCATCATAAATACCTCCAACCTTCAATGAAAAGCCACCGAGCTGCACCCCAGTTGCATTTGCAGCCTCAGAAAGGGACGTGAACATAAGAACAATATCTTTTTGAATTGGAAAAGCAGTAGTTGTCAACTCAAAATCATTCGTAAGGCTTGCATCAGGTGTGATTGATAAAATCTCAAGCGATTTTTTTGACTGCTCAAGCGAAAATTCCTTTGTAGCAACATCTTCACGCAATGACCCAATCGAATTCCATTGTGGAATAATAACCTGAAAAATCACGAAGCTTGAGCACACAAACAATATCATCGGAAGCATAACTTTCTTATATTTCTTATAGAGTGCTCTTAATTCCTTTTTCATACTTACAAAAATTCAACAAGAAATGTAGCAGAATAGGCTAGTCTTTCAGGAATAAGTCGAAATGATTTCATTTCAATTCGCTTAATCGCTTTCTTGTTTGTTATCTGAATTTGCATAATTTTTTCCTCTATAAGATCGTTAAGACTTTCCAGACTTTCTGATTCTACGCTAATTGTTACCGCATCAGGATTCCCGTCAAGAGCAGCAATAGTAACGTCTGCAGGAATTACATTCTTAACAATGGAAATTTTATTGTTAACATCAACTCTTCCTTTTAATAATTTCTGTATTGAAGCAAGGCGGTCGTGAATTATCAAAAACTTTACTTTTTTTTCTTGCAGTGCGTTTATTTTTTGCATCTGTACCGTTTCCTCATCAGTCAAATTTCCCAATCTTGCATTTAGAAATAATCGGTAAGAGAGAAGAACAATAGCAATTAGAAAAACGAGTGAAAAAATTCCGACAGATCCATACACGAATCTTTTCCCATGAAATGTTTTTTTCTGCGATGGAGAAATGAGATTTATTCCTGTTTTCATCTGATGTGAAGCAATTATTGCAACAAGCTCTTAAGAGCAAGACCCGTTACAACATTAAAGCTTGTTGATTCCGTTGCTATCTCAGGTGGGACATTTTGAATATCATAAATCTTAAAACAATTACCCAAAACAACCTGAGTGCCTAATAAATTAGTAAAGTAAATATCTATTCCTGGAAGCAATGCAGTGCCTCCTGACAACACAATTTGATTGATAGTATCATTCGGATTTTTTTCCTTGTAAAGAAGAGTTGCTCTCCTGATATCCCCAGTTATCGATTCAAGAATGGGGTAGAGTGATTTCCCAATTTTTCCATCAAATGCGTCTTTATTCAAACCATATACTTTTTTATAAGAATCAGCCTGATTAAGCTCAATCCCTAAATCCACAGAAATTGCTCTTGTGATTGCCAAGCCGCCTTTATCAATAGTAAATACCATCGCAATTATGCCATTTTTCACAACAGCAATATTTGTACTCATTGCTCCCATATGTACAATTATTCCGGGAGCAGGATTATTGGTAAGTGGAAAAAGTGAACGCTGCACTGATAGCATTTCCGTCTCAATCACAACAGGAGTTATCCCGACCATCTCCAAGACTTGCTCATATTTTTTAAGAAGACCAAGTGGAGCAGCCACAATGAGAACACTCGTTGACTGTCCACCAGTAGTCGGATTTGTTCCCAATATTTGCCAATCCGTCCTCACCTGATCGAGAGGAAGGGGAATATACTGCTCCATCTCATACTTAAGTGCTGCTGCAAGTTCTTTTTCTGATAGTGAGGGCATATCGATTATCTTTGTATACACTTGGCTTTCGGGAAGAGAGACACTTACCTGCTGGCTTTTTATTGAAGCATTTTGCATTACCTGTTTTATAGAGTCTGCAAAAATCTTAAGGTCTGCTGCATTTTCAGAGAGTAGTCCCTTTTCGGGCGTAGGCCCAATACCAAGGGATTCTATAGAAAAAATGTTACCATCTTTTTTTAAAGATAGTACTTTTATTGATGTGCTACCAATATCAAGGCTAAATGATGTTTGACTCATTGGGACAAAATTGAATAAGGAAAAACTTCAATCGGCAGTTGAGGATAACTTTGATAATATACGACTTTTCTCACGGTGTCCCCAGACGTTCCGGTGGACTCGATAACTGACCCCTGTGAAGGAAAATCAGGTCCAGATGAGCGTATACCAATCTTTCCCGAATTAAAAATAGGCATAATCTTCATAATAAGACCATCTGTAATCGAAATCGTTGCTGCATAGTTAAATTGAGTTCCATTCACCTGATTTGATTGTGCGGCTGCATTTATAACACTTCCTGCTGTTTCCCCAATTCTACTGCATATCGTTGGCTCAATCATTGCTTTTTTAAGAGTTGGGGTAGCAACGCTCCCCTCAAGCCAAGCAACTTCAATTCCGGGCAAAACTGCCTGCTGACCAGTTGATGCACAAGTCGTCTGATCTGCTGTTCCAAAATAAAGGGTTACATTAACTGCTCCTTGAAAAGTAGAACCACTCGGATAGGTAAAATCAGGATACGTAGTAAGCCACACATCTGTTCCTGATATCTGATCTACATCTTGTCCATTATTAAGAAGTAAAGCAGAACCATTGTCAATTGCGACTGTTGTACTATATTCAGCATTGTTGGCAAATTGTCCAACAGCATCCGCTTGGCTCTGAAGAGCTTGCTCAATACCGGCCTCAGCAGCTTGGAATGCACGCTGTGACTCCTCATTTTGCTTTGAAAGCTTAAGCTCAGTTACTGTTCTTGAGGCTATAGAGAGACCAACTGTCAAAGCTACAATCATCGTAAGCACAACAATAAGTAATATCTGACCACGTTCAGAATTTTTCCACATACTTCTTTTATAATACGGTCAAATGAACAAACATGTCAAGGAAGGAAGACAATGGCTAATAGCTAGATAGTTACATAATTAATTTTCTAGATGTCTGACTTTCAGAAAATCTGGGTTTCCCGAAATCAGTAATCCATATTCGATATTCGATATTCGATATTCGACAATTAGGGGTTGTAATTTCGCATTGAAGTCGATGTGGAAAAGTTAGCGGTAGATTTTGCGTCAGGGTTTGTGACACTACCTTTTTGTTTTACAGAAAAAGCCACATCAACTACGGGGATTGCAACGGGATTATTGTTATCCTGTCTACATTTAAAAGTGCAAGTGGTAGCATCAACTTCAAGATTTGAGGTGTCTATGAGGGATGAAGTTATCTGAGCGCTCGTTGAGGCAACAGTATTGTTTGAGCAAGAAAAGGTTATCGTTGAACCATCGGATTGCGTAAGATCAATGGATGTGCCAGTTGGACTAGTAATACAGCTCGTTATTGGAGTACCCCCAACAGAAGTCACATCCTGTGACTGAATTATGGTTTGAGTAATTACACTTATTGCGTAATTACCGTTTTGGGCCACATCGCTTGTAATTTTTGATTTGCTCCCTCCGCGAAGCGTAGAGTAAAGTATTCCAGCAATCACCCCAGACACGACTACAACAATGGTCATCACGGCAAGAAGCTCAACTATGGTATAGCCGCGCTGACTATAAAAGACATGCAAATATTTTTTCATGGTGATGAAATTATTGACTGGTACCTCAAACACGAAACAAGTTCTGCCTTGTGACAAAACCTATTATTAAAAGGGCACTTTCCACTAGACCACGCAACAGTAACACGCAATCTTGTCTGGGTTATATCACATGGACTTGCCCCTTGATCAAAATAGATTGTTCGGATAAAAGTACTATCAATATTTACTGTTGTTGAATCGCAGTTAAGTTGGGTTGGAACAGGAGGAGTATCAGATTCATTAATACAATAAGGGCCTCCAGAATAGCTTGCAAATTGAGTTAAATCATTCTTTTGTATTCCTCTAACAAGCTCGAAAGCCTGTTGGGCATACTTATTACCAACATTCTGATTTTTGATAAACTGAGAATTATTCACACTGTTGATAACAACAATAGAAATCGAGGTTAGTATCAAAATAATTGCTGCGAGTGCAATTATTGCCTCTATAATCGTTTGTCCCCTGTCGTTAAATTGTATTTCCATACTACTGAATAGCAATGTTCCCACCTAAGTCAATTGATACTGTTTTTTCCATACTAAATCCTGTAATAACAATGTCGCATGGAAGTGGTGACCCAGTTGCTTGTGACGTAAGTGCGTCAAAACTAATATGGGTACATGTTGTCAGAACTTGGTCGAAAGACAAACTATTGGGAAGCTCAATAGTTTTAATCGCCGTCGCTTGCCCGTTACTACAAAGTAATGAAAGGTCAAGGTTTCCCGTTCCCTCATTCACTGTCACCCTGTAGCCTAAAAGAGAAACTCCTGATGTGCAATTCGAAGCAGAACCGTCAGGCGTATTGCTCGGTTTTACTGATGAAAGGGCACTAAACTTCGCTTCTTGTATTAATAATTTTGTTTGGTTTGCAGATTGCACAAGCTGCTGTGTTCTACTGTACGAAACAAAGGAAACAATCCCTAAAGATGAGACAACTGCCGTAAGTGAAAATACCACAAGAAGTTCAATAACGGTAAAGCCCTTTTCCTCGAAAAAATTGTCAAAAGCCAGTCGCATATATTCTTTCCACTATAACTGCATTGTTATGGATTATTGAGCGTAAATGAGGTAGTGCAGCTCCCTGATGGTGAGGTATCCTTCTGACTATCTTCTGCGTTCTCAAGACATGCGTATATTGTATATGTTGACCCATCCGCTGAGGTATACGTATAGTCTCCGCCAAGAGGATCGCAAGGAACCTTTGTCATATAGCTCGTTCCGTTTAATGCAATAGCACTACCACATGATGGAAAACTAGTTGTATCAGGATAGGCGCCTGCATCTGACCGGTAAAGTTCTAGCGCAGATTGAATTTGAAACAAATTTGACTTACGCTGTCCATCACGTCCCCTTTGTCTTACCCCGATAAAATTTGCCATAAGAAGCGTTGCTAGTATAGCAATAATTGAAATCACAACCAAAAGTTCAACAAGCGTAAATCCCCTCTTATTTTTATTCATAGTATATTTATCTTACTACAAACCAATCACCAATCACTAATAACCATTTAGGGTGACACATTCGGACTCGTCACCCCATAATTACACGTTACCCCAGCCCCACAGCTTACACCTTGCAATGGAAGCGCGTTGCATTGAGCTCCGCTTGCACAAGAAGCAGGATCCTTTGTCCCTCTATCCAGAGATGTGTATAGCCGATACGTCTGACCATCAGTATCAGCCCAATATGAATATTGCTTTAAGCTATTTGGATCAATTGGTAAGACTTCAAGATAGGGAGTCCAAGACGACCCCCATTCTTTAGTGGGGTC
>CAZKYX010000016.1:0-26130 GCA_964557125.1 uncultured Gammaproteobacteria bacterium | reverse complement strand
TGCGCTTATGGTATTATGGATACATATGAATGGGCCTGAAAACGCACCATTAGAACATGCTGGGGAAATGACGCCTTTGGAAATTGGAGAAGAGTTGGTCGACCTTGTCACAACCACCCATGAACACACAGACCTTGAAAGTCTGGAAAAAAATCTTCCACAATCAGGAGTAAGCGCAGCCGGCCCACATGTTACCGCCGGAAATGGAGACAGCATAGACTCAGCACAATTTGAAATACCACCTCATGAAAATGTATATGACCAATCAAAGTATAGAAGAATGTTCAACCAAAGAAAACTAGAACAAAAAGGAGAAAAACATGCAGCCTAATATTTTAAATCCAGAGTCTTTAGTAAATGCAATGTTTATTTTTCTTTTAAGCATATTCTTGCTTAGCCTTTTGGCAGCAGTAGGAGCTGGTGCTGTTATTGGGTATGGAATTTGGCAAAGAACAAAAATTCGCCATAAAAAATCACTTGACTCAACACTTCTTGAGGTGTCTTTACCTCGAGACAACGAAGTAAAAATCGATGCAGCAGAGCAACTTTTCTCAAGCTTCACCTCGTTAAAGGGCGAGCATGGCATTTTGTCTTTTACAAAAGTTGCCGACAGTATCACTTTTGAAATAGTCGCAAAACCGGGTGACATCAGATTTTATATTGGGGTACCTCGAAAGCTTCAGGACATGGTCGAAAAACAAATTAATGGTGCGTATCCTGACGCACACATTAAGGAGGTCGAGGACTATAATATTTTTGAGACTGACGGAAAAGTTGCCTTTGAAAGTCTGATATTAAAAAAGGCAGACTATCTTCCGATAAAAGCGTACAAGGATTTTGCCATTGACCCGCTGTCAACTCTTATTAGTACCCTTGGAAAAATGCAGGAAGGCGAAGCCGTTGCAATCCAAATACTTATTACAGCTCCTCCTGAAAAATGGAACAAAGCTGGTAGAACCCATATCTCAGATCAGAAAAAGCAGGAATCAAATCCAGAAACAGCAAAATATTCAGTTGATTCAAAAGAGCTGGAGGGAATCGAGCAAAAAATTTCAAAACCAGGCTTTACCACTTTCATCCGCCTTATCGCAACTTCCTCTTCAAAAGAGGCTGCCGAAGCACACCTCTCAAATATCGAAGGTGCATTTACCCAATTCTCATCGTTTAATTCTCTGACAAAGGACAAACCAAAATTCTTCAAAAGCATGCTTATGGTCGACTTTATTTATCGACACATTCCACTTTTTAGAAAAGGTACTGTAATGAATATTGAAGAACTTGCAACTCTCTTTCACTTCCCAAATAAGAGCGTTGAGAGCCCTCATATTAATTGGCTTGCTGCCAGAACCGCTCCTGCACCCGGCAACATACCCACTGAGGGTCTTTATATAGGAAAGAGCCTTTACAGAGGTCACGAAAAACCCGTATTTCTTGGAAATGATGATAGAAGACGTCATATGTATATCATTGGAAAAACCGGTGTTGGAAAATCTGAATTTTTAAAGGATATGATTTTACAAGACATACGAAATGGTGAAGGAGTAGCAGTAATTGACCCTCACGGAGATTTGATTGACGACATTTTGATGCAAATTCCCCCTCAACGAGCCGAGGATGTTATTCTTTTTGACCCTTCAGACGTTGAAAGGCCTATGGGTCTTAATATGCTTGAAGCAAATACAGAGGATGAAAAGCATTTTGTTACCTCTTCGATTATCAATCTTATGTATAAGATGTACGACCCACAAAAAACAGGTATCATCGGTCCCCGTTTTGAACACTCGGTAAGAAATGCAATGCTTACCGTCATGTCTGAAAAAGGAACAACGTTTGTTGAAGTAGTAAGAGCTCTTACTGATATGTCATACGTCCAAGAACTTTTGCCAAAAGTTGATGATCCTATTGTGAGAAGGTACTGGACTGATCAGATTGCCCAGACATCAGACTTTCATAAATCAGAAGTTTTGGATTATATCGTTTCAAAGTTTGGCCGCTTTGTTACCAACAAGATGATTAGAAATATCATTGGCCAATCTGAAAGCTCATTCTCTTTTAGACAAGTGATGGATGAGCAAAAAATTCTTCTTATCTCCCTTAATAAAGGACGTATTGGAGAAGAAAATTCGAGCTTTTTAGGTCTTATTCTCGTTCCTAAAATTCTTGTAGCTGCAATGAGTAGACAAGATATTCCGCAAGAACAACGCAAGGATTTCTTCCTCTACGTTGACGAGTTCCAAAATTTTGCAACTCCAGATTTTGCGCAAATACTATCAGAGGCAAGAAAGTACCGTCTTAATTTAACCGTTGCAAATCAGTTTATTGGACAAATTGAAGAAGATGTCAAAAATGCCATTTTTGGTAATGTTGGAACAATTGTTTCATTTCGTGTCGGTGTTAATGACGGAAACTATATGCAGCACGAATTTCAACCAACATTCTCAGAAGCAGACTTAATTAATGTTGAAAAATACCATGCTTATGTAAGAACCCTTATTGGTGGAGAACCCTCAACTCCTTTCTCTCTAGACCTTACTCGAGACATAGAAGCAGAACGCGCAAAATCAAACCCGCGCGTCTCAGAACTTGTCAAAGAGCTTTCAAGACTCAAATATGGACGCGCAAGGGATTTAGTCGAGCAAGAAATTAATAAAAGATCAAACCTTTTTGATATGCCGGAAGAACCAGAAGCGCTTCCTGGGATGCCTGGAAAAGAAGGTGGTTTTGGAGGAAATGTTTAAAAATAAAACACACCTTCGATCTACCTTGACAGCAACCCATTAATCACCGTACCATGGAATAATACTTACATAAAACATTTTGTGGTTCGGATATGACACAACTACTTACCAGGCAGAAGGCTATAAAACTTAGAGAACAAGGAAAAACGTATAGTGAGATAAAAAGAAAATTAGACATACCGAAAAGCACACTTTCCGACTGGCTTCACAATTTCCCGCTAACATCTGATCAATTCAAAGAACTTGAAAAATCAATAAAATTCAATAAACACGTAGCGATAGAAAAAATTAGAATTGCAAAACAAAAAAAGAGAGATGCAAGACTTCTCGGTACATATGATGACGAGAAAAAACGACTATTGCCTTTAACCTTGAAACAGCTTGAAATAGCTGGCCTATTTCTTTATTGGGGCGAAGGAAATAAGAATGTAAGGGGACCTGTTTCCATTTGCAATACAGATCCGCAAGTTATAAAGTTTGCCCTTTACTGGTTAAAATACGTGTTGGAAGTGCCCGCAGAAAAAATTAAGGCATATCTTCACCTATATAGCGACATGAACATTAATAAGATGCATCGCTTTTGGAGCGACGAACTTGGAGTACCGCTCGCGCAATTTTCGAAACCATACATCAAGCTAAGCAGGAGGAAAAACATTGACCAAAAAGGATTTGGATATGGCACATGCACCCTGTCGGTGAACGATGTACGCTTAAAAGAAAAGGTGATATTGGGAATTAAGGCGATTGCTGACTATTATAGTGGTAGATCGCTGCCTATGCTATAATTGAGGCTAAGCTAGTTGCGCCCGTAGCTCAGCGGTAGAGCGGTTGTCTTATAAACAACAGGTGCTTGGATCGTCCCCAAGCGGGCGCACAATAGTTTTACCTCAGAATTTATCAAAACTTCTTACCTGTTATACTTATTTGTATGAAAAAAACATTACTTCCTTTTACGTTACTTCTCTTATTTTTCTTTTCTGCTTTTGTTTTTAAAACAGCAGTCTACTCAGATGAGGTAGATGACCTCGCAAAAGAAATTGGAGAATTACAATCTGCTCTTGAGTCCTCAAAAAAAGCCACCAAGCCACTTGAATCACAACTTATAAGTCTAAAAACTCAACTAACAAATATTGATAACCGTGTAAAAGCAGTTGAGAATGATATTGCATTAAAGAAAAAAGATATCACAAAGGGATATGAAGAACTCCTAGAACAGCAAAAACTTTTTAATATTACCGTCAGAAATAGCTACATAAAAACATATAAATTTTCTCCTCTTTTGATATTTGTTTCAAGCTCTGACGCATCAAGTGTTACAAAATTGTTAGCATATCAAAAACGTGATGCGCAAAAAGATAAAGATATTCTGACAAATATTGCCCTCAGACTTGTCGACCTTGAAGAGAGGAAGGCAACGCTTGAAAGTGAGGAAAGAAGATTGGCAAGCGCAAAGACGTCTCTTGATAAAGACAGGGACGAAGTTGAAAAAGTTGTGACAGGTGCCAAATCGTATCAAGCTACTTTAAGTGGAAAAATTGCAGAACTTTCCGCAAAACAGCAAGCAATTATTAACGCCCGTTCTGGAGGGTTTACAGCAACAATTGGAGATAGTAACTTAGCTGACGATGTTAATGCTTCAATTAATGGATTTCGTTCTTCTGCTCCTTCCGGCTACTTTGCAGTATTTTCGTTTGGTGCCCATACTCATAGAAAAGGTATGAGTCAGTATGGTGCTCGGGGACGAGCACAGAGTGGTCAAAATTATCGACAAATATTACAAGCGTATTATGGTAAAGAGCCGGTGAGTAAAGAGACAGGCGGAACTATAAAAGTTGCAGGAAATGGAGAAATTGACTTTGAGGGAAGATACTTACTCGGAATTGCTGAAATGCCGAGCAGTTGGCACCCTGAAGCCCTCAAAGCACAGGCAATTGCAGCAAGAACCTATGCCTATCGTTATAAGCAAGAAGGCAAAGAGATTTGCACCAATGAAGCGTGTCAAGTTTTTAACTCCGGAAAAGCCGACAATCCTCCCGCTGAATGGAGAGCTGCAGTAGAACAAACACGGGGACAGGTTCTAGAGGATGTAGTTACGTATTATGCTTCAACTCATGGAGGATTTGCCTCCCCCATTGGATGGGACACAACTGACGGATCTGGTGGAAGCAGCTTTATTGACAAAGCGTATGACAAAATTGGTGGCTCTCCTTGGCTCTATAAAGCATGGTACACCCAAGGATATAGCCCATCATCAAATAAATGTGGGAGAGAAAACCCTTGGCTTTCTCCTGAAGAAATGGCCGACCTTGTTAATGCTGCAATAGCGCTTAAAACGGGTGGCATTGATACCGGAAGAATAACACCGGTAACAACTTCCTGCTGGGGAGGCAACCCCTATAGCATGGGTGAACTACGCGATTTGGTTGCCGGAAATGGCGGAATTTCTTCAGCATCAAGTATTTCAGTGTCTCAAGGAAATGGAAACACCAATAATGTTACTATCAATGGCGTTTCACTGAGCGGTGAGGACTTTAAGAGGGCGTTTAATTTACGAGCTCCCGGTTATCTCTCAATTCCCCAAAGCGGCTTTGCCTTCTTCAATATAGAGAAAAAGTGATACATTTTAGGCAACGCATACCCAGTTTGATATAGGTAGAGCATATATCACCGCACAAAAAGCGCGTGGGTGATATAATCGATACATGCAACCAGACAATGATGAACTGGAGGGTGAATTTATACTCGATAGAGCTTCAGAAACACTGACAACAGAACCACCCCAATCGCCATCTCCACAACAGAGCAAAAATAAAAGTAATCCCTATATCGGAACGCACAGCAAAGAGAACCCTTCAACGCCTCATTTCTTTTCCTCATACAGTCACCATCCAAAAAATGTGTGGTTTGATGATCAGGAGCCTGACGAAGATATTATTCTTATCATTCGCCGTCATTTCGCTACAAACGTTCCATGGATTGCGACCGCTATTCTTTTTGCGCTTTTTCCAGTAATTCTTTTCCCATTGCTTTTCAGATTTTCTCCAATTTCGCTTCCATCAACAGAAATCCAAACACTCATTTTAATGTTTTTTTATCTTGGTATTTTTGGATTCGTTCTTCTTAGCTTTACATTGTGGTATTTTAATGTAGGAGTTATCACTTCAATTCGAATTCGTGATATTGACATACACGGACTCCTATTCCGAGAAATTTCTGAAGCAAAGCTGGAAACTGTTCAAGATGTAAGCTACAACCAAATTGGACTCATCCGTTCAGTTTTAAATTATGGCGATGTTTTTGTCCAAACGGCTGGAACCATTGCAAATGTGGAATTTGATAAAGCACCAAAACCAGCAACAGTCGCACGAATCATTGGAGACATTGTTGGATAACTATGAACATAGCTGAAGACATATTACATTTCTTTAACAACGCAGATGCTTTTATTAAGCTCATGCTTCTTGTATTTATTATTATGTATAATTTCTTTGCATTAGCATTGGCGTTTCAAATTTTTACCTATAACAGACTTATGACCCAAACATCCTTTGCACCCATCTTTAAACTGTTGGGCTCCCTTCATGTCATATTATCGTTTATACTATTACTAGTTCTAGTATTTTCATTTTAACTATGAACCAAGATATTCTTCTTTCAAAAATAGTTCCAAACCCAACTGACACAACGTGGTCACAAGCGTATACAACGCTGAATGTTTACATAACAGTTAGCATTGAGAGGGCAGAGGGGAAAACGACAATAGCAACTGTTGGGAAAGATATTCTTGAAAAACTTCAGCGAGAGTTTTTTGCCCTCGATGATAAAAGTCTTGAAAATATAAAAACTGCGGTTGGCAATGTTACAAAAAGCATTGAGGAAGAAACAACCTATTCCATAATTGTTGGAGCAATTGTCAAAGATATCCTCTACCTCGTCCTTGCTTCTACTGGCGAGGTTGCTCTAAAAAGAGATGGCAATGTTGGAGTCATTGCAAAAGGAGAAAAAGGAGAACTTATTGGTTTTTCAGGAAGACTAAGGCACGATGATATTATTGTTCTTCAGACTGGTGACTTTTCTGAAAAAATTTCTTTCCCAACTCTTTCTGAATACCTAACCGAAGAAAACATTCTCACCATCTCTGAAAATATTACTCCGCTGGTACATGAGGCTTCAAAAGGAACTGAGTCTGCAATCATTCTCCAATACAAAAACCTTGACAATATTGTGTCTGAAGAAAAAGAAGAAGACGCCGCCCGTGCTTATTACAATGAAGAGGAAGTCGTTGAAGAAAAAAATGAGGACGAGCAAGTCAGCGAAGAAGAAATACCCCGAGTCACTCATGTTGTTGAAAGCATTGAAAATGATGAACAAAACACAAAGGGAGACACAAGATTTCAGCCAGACGAAAAAAGTTTTCTTGACGAAAAACCACAAAAAGAAAAAACCAAATTTACCCTACCAAGCTTTGCTTTTCTTAAAAATATCGGGGGTAAAAGAAGCATTATTGCGGCAGCAGTGGTGTTGCTCGTTATTATATTGATTGGAAGTATTGCTGCTCAAAGAATGTCTCAAGCAAAAAAAGAACGGGAAAAGTTATTTACAGAAGTTTATGCTCCAGCTCAGAAAAAATATGATGAGTCATCTTCTCTTATTTCGCTCAATAAATCAATAGCGCTTGGCGAACTCGTCTCTCTTCAAAAAAGCCTAAAAGATTCACTTTCTAAGTTTGAACAAAAATCAGATGAATATAAAAAAATAAATGAGCTTCTTACCCAAGTCACAAATAAAATTGACGAAACGGGAGGGGGTAGTGGGGTGAAAAATCAAAAAGAACTGATTAAGGCCTCCGACCTTAAAGAAATGAAATCTCTTGACGGCGTTACTTTTAATGGAGGGGAGTTAATTCTTGTTGACTCAAAGAATAAGCTCACTGCTACCTTTGATGCAAATGGTAAAATCAAAAAAACATACGACACTGATAAAACATCTGGCACGTACGTCGTTGCTGATGAAACGTTTATTTACGTTTTGGGAGACTCAATCGCTAAAATTGATAAAGGTAACAGCAAGTCAGAAACCATCATAGATGAGGCTAAGGGAAGCGCTATTGAAGTATTTGGAAGCAATATTTATGTCCTAAATGGCAAGGATATAGACAAATACCGCGCCCCTACATACGCTGCAACCTCATACTTTACCGATGACCCCAGCTTCTCAAGCACGCCTGTCAGTATGACTATAAATGGTCCTGTGTACGTTTTGGAACAAAGTGGCAAGCTTCAAATGTTTTCAAAAGGCAAAGTAGAGGGGTTTGAGGCTAAAGGCCTACTGGCTCCCTTTGGTGAAAACTCTCAAGTATACACAGATGATGAATACTCAAACCTTTATATTCTCGATGGAAAAAATGAGAGGATAGTGGCACTTTCAGATAAAGGTGAATTCCAAACACAATATGAATGGAATGAATTTAAAGATGCAAAATCATTTGCAATTGATGAAAAAGGTAAAAAAGGATTTCTTCTTAAGAACAACAGCTTATATACCTTCGATTTATAGGTAATCTTGTTCGATTATTTTTCATTTTTCCTATACTAGCCTCAAAAATGAGTAAAAAAAGACCCTATAATATTTAGGGGGCGTGAAAAGTTATCCACACCACTTTTCATAGACAACTGTATCAGAATATATCACCCTCTGCTATTTTGAGGCCACTCTCCTCCTTCTCACCGGATACTCTTATCATCTAGTATAATGAGAATATGAAAATAACCAACAAACATGCGCCAAATAAATTTAATATTGAGCAAACAATTGAGGCAGGCGTTCAATTATTGGGCTCTGAGGTCAAGGCTTTACGCCTTGGACACGCAGATATCAATAGCTCCTATGTAAAGCTTATGAGCAATGAGGCGTATCTTATCAACGCAAAGATTTTTCCTTATGAATTCTCCCGAGTTGAGGGGTATCAGGAAGACAGAACGCGCAAACTCCTGTTGCACAAAAAGGAGATTTTAAAACTAAAAACAAGCCTTGACACTGGAAAATATACCATTGCACCACTCTCTTTTTATATAAAGAATGGAAAATTCAAATTAGAAATTGCTCTGGCAAAGGGAAAAAAAGACTTTGAGCGGAAAAAAGATTCAAAGAGAAAAGCCATTGAAAGAGACCGAGCGCGGGAAGAAAAAAACGTATATTAACCCAGATTTAAATCAGTCTTTTATTTCTAAAGGCAAAACCAGAACTAGATTTAAGATACTTTTCAAATTCAATTGCTTTGGATTTAGTTTCAAACGCTGAATAATAGACCAATTTGAGGGGTAACAAATTTTTTGTTGAAGATACCTCACCTGCTGTATGTTCGGAGAGTCTTTGCCTTAAGTTACCACTATAACCATGATAGTAGCTTAAATTTTTGAGTTGAAGTATATAAACGTAATACACTCTATATCTTTATCAAGGAAGCCCCACTTCGTCAAGTCAAATTAACTGCCACTTGACGTCTACGCGGGGCACTCCGCCTTATCATGAGTAAAGTTTCTGAAGAAATAAAGTGTGGCTAGCCACGCGAAGCTCTTTACATTATGTAAAGAGCGGAGTGTGGAGATGGGGGGTATTGAGCCCCCGTCCAGGAATTGTATATAAAAACATCTACAAGCGTAGTCAAAACTAAATCTCGTTTTGTCTAACCGTTTTGACATGGAAAACAAAACAAAGGTCTTGTAAGAAGCGACCCGACCATCCTTCGCTAATTTTTTCCGGTAGGTTTATGCTCGTTCCCTCGTACCGAAGGCGAATTGGAAACGAACAGATGTTAGGCGGCTAGCGCGTAACCGAATCCCAGATTTGCATCTGGCATCCTGTCAGCGAAAAATCGCTTTACACCGCTAAAATTGTATTTAGCATGTATTTTTGATTGGTTTTACGGCTTTCAATCATTGCCGGCTTGCAGTTTTTAAAGAACAATCCTTGTCGATACAATGCATCCCCAAGACCGTAATTATACCAAAATAGGCCTGTAATATCAAGTTTTGAGGCTATGCTTCATGCGTTAGAGTCACGCCCAAAACGTTCTTTACGCCACTCTTCTTGAGTACTTTTCCACACTCAGAAAGTGTGGCACCGGTTGTCGTAATGTCATCAACCAAAATTACGTTCGCAATTTTGTTATTCGTTATTAGTTTGTCGTTAACTAAAAAGGCATCTTTTATATTTTTCCGTCTTTCCTCTCTTTTTAATTCAAATTGGGGTCTAGTTGGTTTTCGTCTTGTAAGTAAACCTTCAGCGTATGGAATTTTCAAACTTTTTGAGAGCTCTTTTGCAAGTAATGCTGATTGGTTATAACCACGCCTTTTTTCCCGCATTCTATGAAGAGGAACTGAGGTTATCCACACTCCGTTTGTGCTAGAAATATATCTACTAAACACTTCATTTTGAATCATGCCCTCATGCAAAAGTTTTCCTAACGGTACTTTTAAGTCAGACAAAAAAGGTTTGTATTTAAATTGGTACAAAAGTTTTTTCACTATTCCCTTATATGCAATTGCCGATATAATCCCGTCTATCCCATCTCGTGTTTTGCATTTTGGGTGAACCAACCCATCTATTGAATTTTTATTGCACACAGCACAGAAATAATTACTTACAAAAGTTATCTTAGAAAAGCAATTTGCACAGATATAGCTCCCGGCTTTTCTACACCATACACAACGCTTTGGAAATAAAAGAGAAGTAACAAAATCAAACACCTAACTAGTTAACACCGAGGAATGGCTTTTTTGCAATGCAGACAATTCGGCAACAACGTTTCAACAGGCCTAACGTTTTCCCTTTGGCAAGATGGACAATTGAATGTTCTCTCTCCGTATCTGTCGGGTAGTAAATTGGAGCTATTATGAAATTGAGACGGTAAAAAGTCTCCACTTGTACCAGTTATCGCTCCGTTTGTTTCCATTATTCCAGTTGGACAACTCCCTTTTACCTTTGGTGGCTCTATTCTTCCCCATCCATATGCCAAGCTTTTACCATAATCCATAGCGTTGTTTTTGAGATTTTTTTCCTCACCTGAGAACAATTCAACTTCTCTATCTTCCTTATAGGCAATTGCGTAGTTTTCGATTGCGCACTTTGCCTCTATCAACTCTTCGTCTGAAGCATTCAGCTCTACAAGATTTATAAAATACTGAATCAAGGGACGCGCCTTGTAGTAAAAGTCTTCGTTCCAACTATTCTCAAACTCTTCTTTCTCTCCAATTTCACTTAGTATGTCCTCGGGCGATTGTATTCCCCCACTTGCCTCGATTATAAATGGGCTTGCCAGAAATTGCGTGTCGTTTTGAAAAGCGACATCTGTCTTTGTGATTTTTGAGAGATATTCATTATGCTGCTCGATGGTATATTCATTTCTGTAAGGAATCATTCTAACCCGCTTCCCGCTCTCTCCCATTTCGCTTTGTGCTAAAAATGTAAAACTATATTCGCCATACCCTTCATCTTCACTTCCGGGCGGACTTACCCAAATAGCCATTGTTCCCACTTCTCTTTCAAGCAGTTCTTCCTCAAGTTTGGCAAATCCCACCCCTTCTGCAACTTCTCTTTTTGTTCCTGCTCCTAACTCCTCCCGTGCTTTTATGGTATTTGAAATGAGGTCTTGAATTGTCTGCGTTCCTCCGGCAGTAAAATGCTCTTCCCCAGTATGACTGTCTTTCACCGGTGTGTAGTAATATTCATCAAACTTCACTCCAAGTCGATATTCACCAACATAGCGCACTAAATTATCTTTTATGGTATTTCTTCGTATTTGCTTTACCTCCTCAACAGGTAATCCATCAGGGATGGGGGCATGAAAATTTATTTTCTCGTAATGAACGGGATATGCTTCAACACTCATAACTATCTTCTCTTCCAAATCACTTCACTAACGTGCTCATTATGATTTGCAAACCTACTCATGGTAAAAAGTAAGTCAGACAGTCTATTGATATATTGCAAGACTGCTTCATTCATTTTTTCTTTGTTTGCCAATGTCACAATAGACCGTTCTGCTCTTCGTGATACTGCCCTACATACCTGTAGTTGGGAAGATAATACTGTGCCGATTGGTAATATAAAATTTGTAAGCTCGGGCATTTTTTCTGTCATTTCGTCAATATATTTTTCAAATACCAATGTTTTTTGCGGTAATTCTGTAATAAGGTTTGCATTTGCCGGATTTGATAAATATGAACCAATTGAAAATAAGTCGTCCTGAACTTGATGCCCTATCTCTTCCAAATATTTCGCGTATCCCTTCTTTAATTCACTGCAGTAGCTGTTGGCAACACCAAGCGTCGCATTTAATTCATCAATAGTGCCATACGCACTAACTCGCACTGAGTCTTTTGACACCTTAACGCCACTTCCTAAAGATGTTCTTCCTTTGTCTCCTTTTTTTGTATATATGCTCATTGATAAATTGTTGAATGGCTACATGGCTGCATAGTTAAAATGTTTCTTTGCCATAAAAAAACCTCCTTTTCGAGGAGGTTACAAATTAAAATACTTGTTTCCTGCTCGGGATTTTCCGCATTTGCGGATTTTAGTTTTCTGGCTTTAACAGTTGCGGCACAGCCATGGATTTACACCATGATTTCCTGTATAAAATATTTTACTTAACTACCATCATCTTTTACTAGTACCTATTTTCTAGTGTCTAGTCTCTAACTTAGCATTCTGCATGTCAGCAAGCGTAAGAACAGCTTCGCTAACCTTGCCCTTGCGGGAGATTAGCATTCTGCATGTCCGCAAGCGTAGCATTTAGCACACCCTTCTTCGTGAACAAAAGCAGCAGCCCCACAAATTGGGCAAAGGTCTGCATTTGCAGTTTTCGAAACGCCAGTTGGTGCAGCCTGTACTGCATGCAGAACAGGTGCTACTGTAGGACTCTCTGAAACAGTTGTTACATTTGAATGGCCATTACTGCTTGATACAGTAGGCGCATCTGCAGGGATAACCGGAACGCTTCTGTCGGCAACGTGTCCATTTACTCTAAATTCAAAATGCTCAGCCAAGACTTTTGCAACAGCATCAGGAAGAGAGCGCACTCTGTTGGGTCCAAACCCTACAGAACGGCCTCCTCCAATGCCTGACAACTGTCCAATAATTTCACGTACTCGCTCTCGGGGCTCAATGGGGCTTTGCATTCTAAGAACCATTGACATAATTCTTCCTAAAGCCTCAGACATAGCCATAACATCTGAGCCTGATTTTCCAGAATTAATAAATATTTCAAATGGTGCGCCTTGGCTGTCATTATTTATAGTAATAAAAGTATTTCCCAATGGCGTTTGGGTTTCGTGCGTCGTTCCCTGCAAAAGCATCGGTCTTTTTCGAATTGGATTTACTTGTGCTTGTTGCTTTACCTCTTCTTCCTTCTTCTTGTCATCAACTCTTGAAAGAACTCCTTCTCGAGAACCATCTCTCATATAGGTAATTCCCTTGAGTCCCATTTCATAAGCCATCATATAAAGCGTTTTTACGTCATCAATCGTATGGGCGTTTGGAGCATTTACCGTCTTTGAAATTGATGAGTCAATATATTTTTGGGCTACTGCCTGCACGCTTACATGCTCAATTGGCGTTAAGTCATTTGCGCTTACAAAATATTCTGGCTTTTCAACTTCGGGGTTTTGCTTTTTCCACTCTTCAAAAAGAGGATGATACATTATGTGCTCCCCTGTTCTATCACGTCTCACAAAAGTAAATTCATATACTGGCTCGACTCCTGATGAAACACCCGACAAAAGACTTGTGGTGCCAGTTGGAGCAATAGTTAAAAGCACTGCATTTCGAATTCCTTGCGCAGCAATTTTTTCTCTGAGTTTTTTTGGAAGCGCTTTAATGTGATACCCCTCCATGTACCTCTCTTTATCAAACTTTGGGAATACTCCCTTTTCTTTTGCTATGTCTGAGGACGCATCGTATGCATTATCTCGAAGTACTTGAAAAATCTTTTCAATGGTTGGCATTGCTTCTTCGCTTCCGTAACGCATTTTCATCATAATAAGCGCGTCAGCAAGTCCCATGATTCCAAGTCCAGTTCTTCTAATATCCTTTGCACACTTTTCATTCTCTTTGAAGAAATAATACGTATCATCAATTACATTATCCAAAAGTCGCATTGCAACCTTCACGTCGTTTCCAAAGTTTTCAAAATCAAATGCTTCATTTTTGACATATGCTGCCAAATTCATTGCTCCCAAATTACATACAGCCCATCCACCTAATGGTTGCTCTCCGCATGGGTTTGTAGCAATAAGTCTTTCGAAATAGTGGGTATTGCTTTGCTTGTTTGAGCGCTCGAGAAAGTGAAGTCCAGGCTCTGCACTCTTCCATGCTGCTGTACATATCAAATCCCACATTTCGCGGGCCTTAACTGTTTTATGAATTTTCACTTTTCCGCCTAATTTTTTCCATGTCTCCAAATCGCCATCCCACTTATCGTCATACATAGGGTCATCAAGGTCTGGGTATACCAGTTGCCAGTCACCGTCAGCTTTTACCGCTTCCATAAAAGAGTCAGACACACATACAGATAGGTTTGCACCGTTTATCTTTGAAAGGTCCTCTTTTACAGTAATAAATTCCTCTATGTCAGGGTGCCAATCCCAAAGCATAAGCATAGTTGCCCCCCTTCTGGTTCCGCCTTGTTGGACAACGTCATGCGTTGCGTATGAGAATAGTCCGGCCCACGTAACAGGTCCTGATGAAGTACCATTCACCTTTTTCACTCTCGCGCCTCTGGGCCTTAATGACGAGAGATTGAGTCCTACACCACCTGAACGGGATTGTATTTCAACCAATTGCTTGAGACTATCTAGAATGCCTTCTCGTGAATCCTTAGGGGATGGAATAACAAAACAATTAAAGTAGGTTACTTGATATCCTGTGCCGGCTCCTGAAAGAATTCTTCCACCAGGGACGAATTTAAAATCTTCAAGAATAGTATAGAATTTCTCTTCCCATTTCTTTTTGCTAGCGGCTGTCTTTTCTTGTCCTGCAATTCCTTTTGCAACTCTTCTCCACATTTCCTCAGGAGTGCTTTCAATAGGAGTGCCGTCCTTATCCTTTAATGAATAACGGTCGATAAAAACTTTTTGTCTAATTCCTTCGAGTATCATACGTTTTATATTAATGGTTAAATAGTTACATGGTCGTATAGTTCTTAAAACCATTCAGCTATTCTAGCTATGTTATCTATTTAGTCATTTTTCATCCTATTAATTTTTTAACTTCTTTTTCAAAATCTTCTACATCTACAAAATGTTTAAAGACGCTTGAAAATCTGATGTATGCAACTTTGTCTATTTTCTTTAGGCGTGTAGCTACGAGCCGCCCGATTTTCTTGCTATCTATTTCTACCGAGTCTTCGCTTAATAATTCTCTTTCTACTTCATCAACGATGACGTTAATTTGCTCTATGGTGACTTTTGTCTTTTCGCAAGATTTTAAAATCCCCATCTTGAGTTTTTCACGACTAAATTGTTCACTCCTTCCGTCTTTCTTTCTTATAATAAGAGTAATATTTTCAATTCGCTCATACGTCGTAAAACGCTTTTTGCATGCACTGCAAAGTCTCCTTCTTCGTGTATTACTCCCATCTTCAGAGACGCGTGTTTCGACTACTTCTGTTTGTTGGCTTGCGCAATATGGACAATGCATGTTTATTTATATAAAAAACTCACAAATTAGCTTCATTTTACCTATTTTTCCTCGGTTAATTTTGAAATGTGCTAACTTTCTAGAAGCTCTTGAACTTAATTCAAAACACATCTATTTAGTGTCATGAACAATCGTAAGCCACTAAATCTGCGGTGTCAACTATAAATAAATACATCAAACTGACGCAATATTCAAGCTAGCCTCAAAATTACTATCAAGAAATTCCATGAAGAATAGCTCGCAAATAGGTGGGTATATTCTGTGTTCTATTATTTCTTTTTGCTACTCTTTTCTAGTACTAATTTGTCTACAGAATTTTCCAATTTTTTGGCTCTTTTCTCCTCTTCGATAAATGCACTCTTCGTAGTACCATTTGTTGCTTTTATTAGATCTGAAAGAACCTCTTCATTTTTGGAAATTACTGTCTTCATTTTTTGTAAAAGTGGAAGGGTTTCTGAAGTTCTTGATTGGATATTTTTCATTTCAAAAATTGCTTCATCAAAATAATTATTTGATTTTGATGCTGTGGTAATTGCCAAATCAAATTTCTTTTTATCAACAAGAAATTGCGCTGCATACATTCTCTTTTCCGCATTTAGCAAATTAAATTCTGCTTTTTTTAACGTATCTGTAATTAATACTTTTACTATTTTGTCTCGTATCATCTTCAGAAAATAGAGGGGGTTGTCGGGAAGGATCCCCGGATATGCTAGTTCATAATTTACGCGTTGGGGAAGAGCGCTCATGGTAGCATCGGCTTTCCCTACAGATATATCGCGGGTGAGAACACTTTGCTCGTTGTTTGTGTGAACTTGTCCGTGAGATTTTGGCGCAAGAAAAAGGGCAACAAAAGAGAAGGTTAAAAGTAGCGAAAAGACGGCAGTAACAGTCTTTTTCATAGAGTATCCTATACTACCCCACGAAGTTTTCCGTGTCAAGAAAGAAACTTGATTTTCCCTTACCGTTTATACATACTTAAATGTGCTTACTATATATAGGTAAGCACTGCCATGAAAAAAACATTTTTTACCCTTCTACTCTCACTCTTATCACTTGGCCTTTTTCTTTTTACATCGCCCGCTGTTTTTGCTCAAACAACAACAAGTGCTGCAAATTCCACCACAGACACTTCCCCCCAAGCCCTCCCCCGCAACACAAACCTAGATGTCCCCAACAACTTACACACTTACACACAAAGCACTATTATAGAATTACTCTCATCGGTTATCTGTCTTATTGCAGGAGCTGACCCCATTAACCCGAATGGTAAGTGCCTTGGAATAGATGTGGAAACAAGAAAAATTGGATATGTTGAGAACGGCGGCGGGTTACTTGGAGCTACCGGCCAACTTATTGGTCTTACCTATAATATTCCTGTCTCCTCCACTCATTACGCTAGAAGCGTTGCAAGCAATTTTGGTATTACCAAAAAAACATATGCACAAGTTGATGTGAAGAACGATTTATTTTGCCACGAAAATCCCGAAGTTTGTAATGCTTGCATAGCCAATCCCTCTCTTGCCTATTGTTCAGGGTCAAAAAACGGTGGGGGGGCTGGTATTGGATATCTAGCTCTTACGCCAATTCTTGACCTTTGGAAAGTATTCCGAAACATCGTATACCTTTTCTTTGTATTTGTTTTTGTTCTCTTAGGACTTGGGATTATGTTTCGAATTAAGATTGATCCGAGAACAGTTATGACCGTGCAAAATCAAATTCCCAAAATTATTATCGCTCTTATACTAGTCACCCTTTCATATGCAATTGCCGGATTTTTGATTGACCTTATGTATGTGGGAATTTATCTTGCCATCACTCTTCTCAAGACTCAAGACCTTGCTGTGTATTCCAATATAGATACCAATCCCTTCTTTGCAGTAGGCGGATTTGGGGGAATAAATGGGCTTGCAGGACCCGCTGCAGGAACTATAAAAGGCACCATATCCTCGCTTTTTGATGGAAGCTGGGGAAGAGCACTCTCAGCACTTGTTGGGGCAATTATAGGGGGTCTTATTGGAGGAGGTATCGCCCAGTTGCCGTTTGCTAAAGCGGCTGGGCCTCTTGTAGCTGCTGGGGGGGGCGGAATTGGTGGAATTATCGGTCTTGCAATGGGTTCAAAACTTCTGGGCTATTTAGCAGGTCTCATTGCCTATATCGTTATTTCTATTGCTATCATTACTACTCTTTTTAGGGTGTGGATAATGCTTATAAAAGCATATATATATATTATTCTAGATGCGGTATTTGGTCCTTTTTGGATAGCTTTAGGTCTTATTAACTCAGGGGCTGGATTTGGATCATGGATACGAAAGCTTCTTGCAAATCTTGCAGCATTTCCTACAGTACTCATACTTTTTATGTTAGGTAGAATTGTTCAGCACGGTTTTGAGCAAGACAGCGTAGGTAACTTCGTTCCTCCTCTTATTGGAGACCCTGGCAATGTGAGTGCCATGGGGTCTATCATTGGGCTCGGCATAATACTTATTGCTCCAGAAGCCGTTAACATCACAAAGAGTATATTCAAGGCTCCTGAAATGAAATACACCGCTGCAATTGGAAGAGCCCTGGGCGCTGCAAGCGGAGCAGCTCAATTCGGTCCAAAGAAGGCATGGGAAGGACTCACTGCATGGAATCCAGCCACTGGCAAAGGAGGACCATTGAGTATGAAAATCGCTTCTATGACTGACAGCAAGAAGAAATCCTTTCTTCGCACGATTATTGGAATGAAGCACTAGTCAACTGGTCTAGCGAGTCGCCTCTTTAACCATTGCGCCAAGAGTTTCTAGAAGACCAGCCAAGAACCCTCCTCCACCTTCTATCCCAAAAGATCTACCATATATTCTCCATCTCTCTGTTTTTGATAATTTTCTCATACGCTTTTGGAGTTTTTCATTAAAGAATTTTTTCTCCGCGTGATTGTTCCAAAAATTCTTTTCATCTACATGAATATCTGCTGGAATTAGGCCCAATCCTGCAAAAAAAGTTTCAATTTTTACCAATGACCAATGCTCAACTGGGTCATGATGGTCAATGTGAGAAGCAAGTTCTGAAGCAATCCTTACTGATACACCCTCTTTCCACAATTCTCCTCTATTTTTTTGAACTTTTACATAATCAATTTTGCCATCTGTTTTAAAAAGCTCTGCATTATCAAAAACTTGCTCTCCATACATAGCTGCTCCCAACGCTTTTGTTTCATAATTAAGAACTCTATATTTAACTTCTTCTGTTACTATGTTTCCGCTTCCGTCTCTTACTGGATCGCCATTCTCGTCTTTTACCACAATTGTTCGAGTTTGGGTAATAATATTGTTTGCCTCTATAAACCTTGACTCTTTGGAATAATCCGTTCCATTGTACGTAGACGTCCTGTAACGTTCGGGCTTTAAGAGCCCTTCACATACCTCAGATATTAATGCTCCCTTATTTACAACCGCACCCTTATGTAGATCGTATTGAACTACTTTTCCTATATCCAGTTCTTTTGCGCCGGACAACCCTTCAAACACTTGTCCGCCTCGATTATAGTGATTTGCTCCGTAATCCTTCATCGTGTTACTTACAAATTCTAGCTGCTTTGTCAGATTTCCGGCAAATTCTCTTCCATCTACTGCATCTGTTTTTTTCATATTTAAGGCTATCTCTTGCGCCAGCTCAAGCGGAGTTTTATTATTGACAGTCTTAATACCCATTAGGAATGGTGCAACAAGTCTTTTGTAAATCATGATATTTTTAATATTTCCAACTGCACCACCACCACGACTTTCTGCACCTTGGCGGATTCTATATGCTGCTGTTTGGAAGAATTTTGTCCCAGCATCAAACCCAGTCGCAGTCGTGTCATTATTAGCAGCAACACCCGTCCATCTGAGGGACGTGAATACTATTTCCTCTGAATGAAGTGCGTCTTCATATGCAAATTGCGTAATTTGCTTTTGGGTTTCAAGAGCTATTTCCTGCTGTAGAACCTCTTCTTGCCTTGCTGGGTCCTCGGAGTATACTTTTTTGGTTCTTAAGTCATCTTGCCTTGCCCTAATTCTTTTTTCAGCATTCTTTCGGGATCTTGCTACAATTCCTTCATCTGCCTCCATTTTTGGAAGTATTTTTTCCATAATTGATTGCCTCACCCTATGTCTTACTTCATCAATAATTCTCTGATCTTTCTTTTGCTCATTGAAAATGTTTATGAAGTCAGCAAATCTACCTTCGCTAAATTCATCTGTTTTTAATTTCCCGTCAGCATCAAACCAGTCCTCATCCCATTTTATAGGGCCAACTCCTGGGACATTTGCCTCACCAGAACCCTTTTTAAGACTGTACTTCAATTCTGCCTTTTTCCCATCCACCCCCAAACCTTCTATATCAACCTTCAACTCTTCACTATCATCCACCCTATATTCTTTCTTAAGAAATGTTGAATCATCACCCAATATCGTTCTTAGTTCTTGTATGTCTGAAATGCTGTTATATATCGTAGTTGCCAGAGCAGCACCTTCACCTACTAGAAAATTCTCTTTCCCTGCCTCTTTAACCTTTTGTGTAAAGTCAGTACTCGCAGTTCCGGGGAGTGAGAAGAAAGTCTCAAACCCCTTCTTTGTAAATACGTTCTTCTGCATAATTGCAGCAACGGTACCTCCCAATTTGTCATCCTGCTCCATTGTCTCGATGTATGCAATATTGTAATTTCTGGACTGGTTGTAATAGAAAATATCATTCATGATTATTTCCTTAATTTTTTCGTAGTACTTATCTTCGTGATAAGTATTGTTGTACAAAATCTCCCCCGTTCGATTGTCCACTACAGGATTTCCGTCTTCATCCGCGACGAGGTTCACCTCTCTTCTTCTAAAGAACTGTGGATTGGTAACCATTTCGTTAAAAGCAAGAGGTGAGTAATACAGAGGAACTGAAATTTCACGATACAAATCAACGCTTGAATCGGGATTGAAGTTAGACCAAAATCTACCTTTTTTACGTGCCCATGCAGCAAAATTTTCAGGCCTTATTGCACCATTTTCATCAATAAGCTCTCGAATGCCTCCAGTCTTGTACTCGTCTGTTTCTTTTCTCATGATAAGCTCTAAAAGGTCCTCAAAGCTTTCAGGCTTTTTCTCCCTCTCTTCTTTTTCAGCACTATGAGCAAAATGAGACTTTATTTCACTTAGATAGGTATTGAGCTCGTCTTTGGCAAAATCCAAATTATCTGCATTAAAAATGTCGTCAAGCTTTTTCTTAAAAGTTGTATTTTCACCTGCATACTGCTGGTCTACGAGACCAGCGATGCGCGGATACATGATTTCCTTGAGTGACTTTCTGAAAAAAGTAATGTCTTCTATTTGATTGAATCCTGCTCTTATTTTTTCAAGCCATTCATTCCCACGCTGCTTCTCAGATCTCGTTGTTACTTCAAGAGGAGGAGGACTACCTACTAGAATAAATTTCTTATCGTTTTCGTTTAATAAGTTTGCCTTTTCCTCCTCTGATGGTTTTCTTCTATTATTAAATGCAAATTCCTTCAATCGATAATCCAGCCATTTTGCCTCCATTTTTTTATATTCCTCAGAATTTTCATAGTCGTCCTCGTCCTTATCGCCTCCGGCCTCATTATCCGTTGGAGGCTTTTTCCCGCCATCATCTTCTCCTCCATCTGCAGATGCCTGCCTCACCTCTTCCAAGAGTTCGGCAAATTCTCCTTTAACATCGCCACTTCCGATGATTAACTCTTCCAGCTTTATAGCAAACTCGTCCTCCCTGTCACTTCCATTTGAAGCTGTACGAATAAGTCCTTCTCCGACTTGTAACAAAGTTTGTCTTAGCTGCTCTTGGGTAAAGCTCTTCATGGAAACGAGTAAATAATCTACTAACTCGCTTTTATCCTTTATGTTGTCTATTCTTTCATAACGTAGACCAAGAACTGGCTCGCCCTCATCATTTTCCTTGTCCTTATCTGCATCCGAGTCTACGGTAGAGGCGTCTGCTCTTACTTCTGCTAGAAAGTCTTTAAAGTCTGCCTTTATATCCCCTGACTTTTCAAGCAGTTCATACAGCAGCTCGACGTATTGATCCTCGTGTCCCGTTCCATCAGATAGAAGACGTACAAGAGCTTCTCCTCCTGCATTTAAGAATGCTTCTATTTCTTGGGAACTTACATCTTCAAGATCGTCAAACAATTTTTCAAACACTTGATCTCTCGCTGAGAACTCGTCCATCGCACTTTCTCGTGCTATCTCTTCTGTGTCTACTTCAACAATTAAGTCTTCTGGAATAGCAGGATTCTCTTCTCCAAATATCTCTTGCATGACTTCGGGATATTTCTGTAAAAATTCATCCCCCTCAAGACCAAGAAGCCCTGCAATTCTTTGCTCGTACCTTATCTTCTCGTTCATATCCCCGGCCTTTGCGCGAATCATAGCTCCCAGCGGACCAAGAAGCTGCATTTTAAAAACCACGACTGGATCAGCCTCTTCTTCCGGACTCAAACCGAACTCATTACTGTCTTC
This sequence comes from uncultured Gammaproteobacteria bacterium, assembly GCA_964557125.1. GTDB lineage: Bacteria > Patescibacteriota > Microgenomatia > Levybacterales > GWA1-39-11 > CAZKYX01. The sequence continues at coordinate 4,193 of CAZKYX010000016.1, read as the reverse complement.
AACGGTTTCTGTCGTCGCTTCTTCATCTGTGGTCAAACTTATCACTTCCTCTTCTTGAGCAGCTTCCCCTTCCTCAAACTCGCCACTTATTGCTTTCGCGAGTACATCTTTAAGTTTTTCCCTATATTTAGCCTCATCGCCCTCACCACTCACCTCTTGGAATTCCTTTTCAAGCTTTGCCTTGTCAACTTTTGGATTTGCTTGTTTTATCATATTAAGAAGTTGACCATCACTCACAACATCACGAAGCTTGCCAATTTCTCCCGTATCAACGCTCTTTACAATTAGCTCGGCTGGGTTTTCACCACTTTGCGGTGTCACTACTGGCTCACTCTGAAGACTTGCGCTCCCCTGCTCCTCAAGACTAATAACTCTTTCTGCCTGCACTTGATCTTGCGTCAAACCCTTTTTCATGCGCTCACGCACGATTTTATCAACCTCTGCTGACATTGGCTCATTTTCGGGGTTTATAACCTCATCTAGTGCTTTAAATAGCTGTTCTGTTGCTGATTTTGCACGTGGCTCTGCTTGTGCCCCCAGTCCTTCTTGCTCGTTATTAGTATCATCTTTTGGCATACCGTCTCCTGTTACTTCCATAGAAATACCGCCCTTCTGCGTATTTGCAGAAAAGCTTTGCCCATTCAGTTTAGAATCTGACTTTCGTGCTGTCAACTTAAATCGACTTGCATCAAACAGTATTTCTCGACTTTCTTTCATATGCGCTCATGATACCCTGCTCACCACTTTTCATCTTGATAGCCACCTTACAGCTACCCAACAGCTAGCTCATTTTTGGCAATAAGTGGGTTTTGAGGCTCTCGACCTGCCTCAACGGCAAGGCAGGCAATCTCGAACAATATAATCTATAATTCTTTGTATGGACGCTCCAAAACATTTTGAGTCACTCTATCCTGAAGACACCCGTCACGAGGAAATATCAGAGCTCATTCCCTTTATTCAGAAGGGTCAGTCGGTACAATTAGTAGGCCTTCCGGGGGCGGGTAAAAATAATATATTAAATCTCCTTTCATATAATAAGGAGGTACGCGAAAAACATTTTGGGAAATATGAAACAACTATTCATTTTGTTTATATCGACTGCTCTGAAACAAAGAACAGGCCCCTTACCGACTTTATAAAATTTGTCCTTATATCCCTTTCCTACTCGCTCAACGAGCGAGCGATGACTGAGGAAGCAAGCACAATAAATGAAATTTTAAAAGAAGCGCTTTCTTTCCAAGATGAACTCATACTCTTTCAGGGACTTAAAAAAAGCATTGACTATCTTACCGCAGAAAAAAAGCTCACTATCATTTTTTCACTTGATAGATTTGATGAGGCCTTGAGTTCTGTCACCTCGCAATTCTTCGCAAATCTAAAAATCTTGCGCAATCGCGCAAAGTACAGATTTAGTGTAATATTTGGAATCTCCCGCCCACTTGAGGAGCTCATTGACCCAATGATGCTTTCTGAATTTTATGATTTTGTCGTAGGCAACATTATATATGTAAGGTTGTACGACGAATCAGGCATGGCTTTTCGCCTTTCTTTTTTAGAAAAATCAACGCGTGACAAAAGAGATGAGAAAGTTAAAATGGAACTCATTCGCCTTACGGGAGGGCACGGAAAATTGACTAGAATATCGTATGAGTCAGTACTCTCTGAGCTTGGAAAAATAGACAAACTTGAAGAATTTTTGCTCAAAAAACCAACTGTGCAAGGCGCACTCTTTGAGATATGGAGCTCTCTTCTGCCATCAGAGCAAATTGCACTCAAAGCCCCCGCTCTTGGAAAAGGTGATACTACGCCTCAATTTACAGAACATGTGGGACTTGTAAAAAATGGGGCCATTACTATTCCGCTTCTGGAAAAATATCTATCAACTCTTTCTGTTCAAAGCACGCAAAAAATTGAGTACGATAGTGACAAAAATGACATACTGCAAGGCGGAGTTTCAATTTCAGAAAAACTCTCACCATCAGAATTTAAATTACTACTCTACCTTATTAATAACACGGGGAGAATTTGTACAAAAGACGAAATTATCCAGTCGGTCTGGAAAGAGCAAAAAACACTTGAAGGGGTTACTGACCAAGCCCTTGACCAGATTTTTTATCGCTTAAGAAAAAAGGTGGAAGAGGACCCTGCCAATCCCCATTACATCCACACCATAAAAGGCAAGGGGTATAAATTTGATAACTGAGAAAAAGATTGAACAGATATATTGTCGAATAGCTACATGGATATATGGTTATTAACTATTGCAACCATTGGACCATTTTAGCTATTTTCCCCATCCATTTAACTATTTGTGTTTATTCATGTATTATTAATGTATTGTGAAAAAACTTCTGCTCTCTTTTCTTTTTCTTCTGTTTTTCTCTTTTATCTCGCCCTTGAACGCATTTGCTGAAAATGCTCCCAGACAAGAACTTCCTCAATGGAAAGTAGACCCCGACTTTGAGGCGATTGATGACTCGACAAGAGGGGTTACCATCTCATTTCCGGACCTAGCTGATGGGGAGTACTTCATTTGCTTAAAAGCGGACCTGTGTAGAAGTGGTTTTCAGACGGTTTATCTAAAGCCGGAGGAATTGATAAAAATTGCGCTAACTACAGGCGCAAAAAAGAACATGATTGATCCTACTGAAAAAAAGGTTACTCTTACAGATAGTTCTTTTACCGTCTGCGCTGACGGTCCGGACAAGTTAAAGATTGGAAAGTGCGGTGAGGGAGACTTTTTCCATCCCGGTCACATGTATTATGCTACGCTCTATTACTCCAACGGTAAAAAGGGGGACGATGAGGCCTTCGTCCTTCAAGGTGTTGCTGCATTTTATGTCAATCATCTTGCCCCGCATCTTGATGTCAAACCGAGTGATTTTGTTATTCCATCAACTGGGATTGTGGTTACTGTGTATCAAGACATTTTGCGAAAAGATAAGGGTAAAAACAGCAACAACTATCAAATCGTCTTGAAGGGCCCTAGCATACAACAAGAGGTTTGTAAAACCATCACGGAGACAGGGGCAAGTGGCGCCATAAAGGTTACTTTTCCAGCTGGAGTTGAGAATGTATTCGGACGCCAGCTCCCTGCCGACTACAAGCTGTTACCTGGAAAGTTCACGGTTGAGGTTAATGAACGAATTAATGAGGGAGGGGTTCGGTCAGATAGTTGTCAGGGTGGATACACATACGTTAAAAAGGTCTGCCAGATTTCTGCCAAAAAAGCGTTCTTCTGCGGTCCTGATATTACCGACCCAAATGAGTCAGATATTAAAGAAACATTTAAGCTGCTCAACAGCCTCGGAATGAAAAGCGACATATTTCTTCCATGCAAAACTGGTGGAGGAAGGGCAAGAAATTGTGATGCCGTAGATACTGCAATTGGACCAATACCAGTAGACCCTGTTGCTTTTATTGCAAGGGTTTTTTCAATCATCCTCTCGATTGCAGCTGTTGGAGCAACGGTGCTTATTATTTATTCTGGGTATAGAATCATGACATCGTCTGGCAACAAAGAAGGCATTCAGGGAGCTCGCGAAACACTAACTGCGGCTATAGTCGGTCTCTTGTTTATCATTTTTTCCCTTGTTATATTAAATGTCATAGGAGTTGATATATTAAAACTCCCCGGTCTTGGAAAATGAAAAAATTTATAACTGAAAAGGTGTCCCTACTCGCAGTTGGAGCACTTGCCTTAAGTGTTCCTGGTGAAAATGGCACTCCTATCCAAATACAGGCTCCTTCAGGAATTCCAACGGGTGGACTTGGCACTGACGGGGCAAGCCTTATTGGGCTTATCATCTCCATTCTTCTTATTACAACCGTCCTTTTTGCATTGGGTTTTATTGTTTGGGGAGGAATTATGTGGACAACATCAGGTGGAGACAAGCAAAAAGTGGCAAGCGCCAGAAAAATAATCATCTTTTCCGTTGTTGGACTTTTTGTAGCCTTCCTCGCCTTCTTTATCATTGGAATACTTGGCTCCTTCTTTAACCTACAACTCATTGGAGGAATTGGTGGAGCAAAAAGTGCTGCGCCAATTCCTCCATCACCATAGAACACATACACTTGATGCTTCGACACGTTCAGCATCTGCGCCCCGCCGTTGCGGGGCTTGACATCTTTTTTAAAACCTGTTAACAATTGAATAGAGCTTTATGAAAAAAACAATCGGTATTATCTCAGGA
>CAZKYX010000015.1:0-27323 GCA_964557125.1 uncultured Gammaproteobacteria bacterium | reverse complement strand
AATCACACATCGGGAGTGTGAAGTTCAAAATGAAAAATCATTCTCGAAAGTAAGATGCTTGATTTCATCCAGCTCTCTTTGGTATTCGCCTTGTTCTGATACGAAGTTTTTATACGAAAGATTTTGAAATTGACTAGATATTATATCTGTATCAATAAGGTGGTTTTTGTCTTCCTCTAGATAGCTCCGATACGAAGACCATGGATATTTTTCAAGCTCTTCCATAGAGCTAACCACATTTGATGAGTATGGATTCAAATGTATGTAGCGAGTTATATGTAGTAATTGATCGTTTGTTTCAATTCTTACCGCCTTAAAGGCACCCTGAAGTAGCGGTCCTATGCGTTTTGTTGCTGTATTAAAGTAGCGAGTATAGCTATTTTCAAAGAGTCTCAGGTAATTTGATATACCATTCTCACCAGTCTGAGTAACTAATAGGTGAAAGTGATTAGGCATAAGTACATATGATAAAAGAGAAATATTCGTGTCAGAAAGATCGTTAAAATACTTCTGTTTGGCCTCATTTCCTAGTCGTGAATAGTATGAAAAACGAATTTTGTGATTTGTGAATAAATAAAACTGAAGCGTCTCCACTGCGCGTCTATAATGCTGTGGAGAGAGGAAAATTTTACGCTTGTTAACCCCTCGATTATATATATGGTAGTATTCGTTTTGCGCAAACACCGTTTGTCTTATCGGCATAATATCATCCTATCATACTGCCAAAATCACACATCGGGAGTGTGAGAGGCTAGAGAAAAGTGACTTAGATTCAAAGTCATAAAATCACACATCGGGAGTGTGAAGTTCAAATATATTTTAAATAAATAATTTAATTGCTGTGTGTTGATAGGGATTACGTATTGGTGTATTGACTTGAAGATTTTGATGTGGTTAGAATTGAAGAGATAGATTTTCTGCATGAAAAATAAACAACTTCTCATTATTGGCGCTGTAGTATTGGTAGTTATCATTGCAGTAGGCATTTTCTTTGTAACAAAGAAGAAGGCAGCACAGGAAGGTACGGGTCCTGAGATTACGACTGAGGAGCAAAGCGTATCCTTAAAACCAGAGGACATCGGACTGAGTCTTGAGCCAACCGCTAACAATCAAGAAGTAATGATGAAGATATCAGACCTTACTAAGTTTGACTCTTTGGAGTATGAGATGAATTATGATGCCACAGTTGATGGAGAGACGGTGCCAAGAGGAGCGATTGGTTCTGCAGAGGTAAAGAGCGGCGAGAAGGAAATTTCAAGAAAAATTACCATAGGAACGTGCTCTGCCAATGTTTGCCGTTTTGACAAAGGTGTTACGCAGGTGAAATTTATTATCAGACTCAATCTAAAAACTGGTGAAACTGGTGTAGTTGAGCAAAATCTTTCCCTCGAATAGTTATTGCCCATTTCCTAAAAGTTTTTTCAAAGCATCAACTGCATCTAAGTTGTTATCAAACAAATTATGTGAAATATCCTCATAGTTGCCAGTATTAGGATCTACGCTTAATAAGCTTACAATGCTTGGAATGTAGGCATTTCTAATTCTTCTTCCCCATAAGCTTTCACCTCCAACAATCCATATTGCTGCACTCGTATCCAACGTGATGTCTTCAGCTTGTATTCCCATGAGGAAATCAGTAATTTCATCAGATGTAAAGTTCTGAATCAGTATCGGCATGATGCCCTCGTGGTGTTTTTTGGCGCGTCGTTCCCACTCTTCTTGCTTGATTGTTCCATCAAACAACATTCTTAACTCATTTTCTATTTGCCCATAGCGAATGCTCTTGTCAAGCTCTTGAGCATTAGGTTGGAATTCGGGGTCAAAGTATAAGGTAGCGTCCTCAGGCGTGCTGTTGGGCATTTGAGTTCTAATAACATTATGAGCAATTTGAATTTTTACGTCTGTTGGAACCCTGTCCTCAGCATACATGCGCATTCTGTCCCTCCATGCGAAGAAATCAAAATCAGAATTATCCCGCTCAGTCATAGCTGGATTGCAGCACTTAATCCATAAACCGACTTTTCTATGTTTTCACGGAATCGATTTGTGGATTTTTAGCCTCAAATTTTCTAATTTTTCTTCCTATTTCATCCTTGACATTCCGTGAAAAGTTATCTATAACTATATAGTACGTTAAAAAGTAGCGGAAAGTAGTTTGTATTATATAGAAAGATATAGTATTTGAAGCAGACATTGGATATAATATTCACATGTATCTTGGCTTTTACCCATCTCAATGCACTTTAAAAAACCAGATCACCTTTCCAACCTTATTTCGAAAAAGTGTTGGCAAGAAATTACTCATAACATTTTGGTTTGACAATTCACTTATGGTCGTGCCATTGGAGAAGGGAAGTGAAGTTCTAGACAATTTAATCGCTAACTCCTCAGAATTACTACCTGAGGTACGAGATTTGGAACGATTCTTTTACTCAAACGCTGCAGAGGTCGAGCTTGACGGTCAAAATAGGTTTGTTATACCAAAACATTTAAAAGATTACGCCGGAATTAAGAGAAAAACTGTTTTTGTGGGGGTAAAGGAACGAATTGAGCTATGGGATGAGGAGCAGTGGAGCAATTACGGGAAGATACGGGAATTACAAATTAAGCAAACAGCAAGAAGACTTTACGAGGAAATAGTGAAAGGCGGAGTTACAAAATAATTATGACATTTAAGCATACATCAGTTTTACTAAATGAAGCTATTGAGGCACTTAACGTTAAGGATGGGGAAAAATACATTGACGCAACATTGGGTGGGGCCGGACATGCCGCAGAGATAATAAAAAGAGGTGGTTTGGTGCTTGGAATTGACAAGGATAGTGATGCACTTGACTTTGTTTGTGAGAATCAAAAAGAACACATCGAGACGAAACGCTTAATTGTTGCTCAGGGTAATTTTTTAGATATAAAAAGAATCGCTCAAGAGAACAAATTTTTAGATGTGTCCGGAGTTCTTTTTGACTTGGGTGTATCAAGCTATCAGCTGGATGAAGGAGAGAGGGGCTTTAGCTTAAAAGGAGAAGCTCGGCTTGACATGAGGATGGATAGACAGCAAGAGTTAAGTGCTTATCATGTGGTTAATTCTTACTCAAAAGATAAGCTTCAGGAAATATTTTATCTATATGGAGAAGAGGCGAATGCACGACAAATAGCCGAGGCAATACATGATGCAAGAAGAAAGGTTCCGATAGCAACGACCAAAGAACTGAGTGAGTTAATACAAACTATTCCGCACAAAAGCGAACCAATTCATCCTGCAACTCGGGTGTTTCAGGCAATAAGAATTGAGGTTAATGATGAGCTGGGTTCTGAGAAGAAAGGCTTACAAGATGCAGTTGACGTGTTGAAGGTTGGTGGAAGAATTGTAGTCATATCGTTTCACTCACTTGAGGATAGGATTGCAAAGCAACTTTTTTCAAAAATGGAAAGAGAAAGTAAAGGGAGGGTAATAACAAAACGACCTGTTACAGCAAGCTTTGACGAACTAAATGCAAATAAAAGAGCAAGGAGCGCAAAATTGCGCGTCTTTGAAAAGACAAGTTAAAAAATGAAATATTTATATATTATTATTGTTTTCTTAGCCGTTTTTGCGGGTAGTCTTGAATTGTTTAATTTACACCTTTCAAGCAGACTTGCCTCAGACAGTGTTGAAGTTAAGAAAATTCAGGATAAGCTCAAGGGTTTTAAAGAAAAAAACGAAATCCTTAACTCGCAAATTCTTGCATTGGCTTCATTTGATAAGCTTGCTTCAAGAGCAGCAGCTATGGGCTTTAAGGAATCGGGGAGCTACATATCAATTAATCCACCAGTTGAGGCAGTTGCCTTGCGTTGATGAATAATAAAGACTCAGCTAGACTATTTTTTATTTTTTTCCTATTCGTTATTCTTTTCTCAGCAACCATCTTAAGACTTTTTTACTGGCAAGTTGTCGAAGCACAGGGTCTTTCAGAACTTGGAAGAATTCAAAGTGCGCAGGAGTTGGTGAATACAGCAAGGAGAGGCGATATTTTATTCAGTGACGGGTTTCCACTGGCAACAAATGAGGTAAATTATTTGTTGTACGCAAATCCAAAACAGGTTGATAGCATAGACACTTATGCAACAAGACTTGCTTCCCCCCTCGGTCTTGATGCTGCTTCAATTTCTGCACTTCTTAGTAAGGATTTATATTGGGTAAGACTTAAAGACAGATTAGAGTATAGGAAAAAGGAAGAAATTGAGAGTCTAAAGCTTGAAGCGTTAGGATTTGAGCAGCAAAGTACCAGATTTTACCCAGAAGCTTCCATTGCAGCACATTTGGTTGGATTTGTAGGAAAAGACGAGCAAGGTGAGGATGAAGGATATTTTGGACTGGAAGGGTTTTATAACAAACAGCTGCAGGGCAGAGAGGGGAGCATTTATATGGTTAAGGATGCACTTGGGAATCCAATTCTGACAGACGTAAGAGAGGAAAAAACCATCAATGGGAGAACTCTGATTACAAGTATTGATAGAACAGTTCAATTTATCACTGATAGAGAACTCAAGAAAGCTGTTGAGAAGTACAAAGCAGATGGGGGGAGTGTAATTATTATGGAGCCTAAAACAGGTAAAATTTTAGCCATGGATTCGTATCCGAAATTTGATCCGCAAGAATACTATGAGTATGACGGTACTACCTACAAGAGCCCTATTGTTTCGAGTCTCTACGAGCCCGGTTCGACATTTAAAGTATTAGTGATGGCAGCAGCAATGGATATGGGGTTGGTGGAACCGTCCACAAAATGTGATATTTGCGCTGCTCCAGTTGAAGTTGGTGAATATAGTATAAAAACATGGAATGACAAGTACTATGCAAATACCACAATGACTGATGTAGTCCAGCATTCGGATAATACTGGAATGGTGTATGCGGGAAGAAAACTAGGCATTTCAAATATGCTTGCATACTTCTCAAAATTTGGGTTGGGGAGACTAACAAATATCGATTTACAAGGTGAAGCAACGGGTACTTTTAGAAACGAAAGTGAGTGGTCTACTATTGATTTGGCAACAGCAAGCTTTGGACAAGGAATTTCAATAACACCTATTCAATTGCTGACAGCAGTGGCCTCTCTTGCTAACGGAGGGGAGTTGATGCGGCCGATGCTTGTTTCTAAAATTATTACGGAAAATGGCAAAGAAATTGAAATTAAGCCTGAAAACCGAGGAAGAACTGTTTCTGGGAAAGCTTCAAAGTTGATTACTTGGATGATGGTAAATGCTGTGGAAAAAGGTGAGGCAAAATGGGTAAAAATTCCCAATTTTCCAGTTGCCGGAAAGACAGGAACTGCTCAAATTCCAGTTGCAGGACACTATGACCCCAACAAGACTATTGCTTCCTTTGTAGGCTTTTTCCCGCCCGACAATCCCAGGATTGCGATGCTTGTGCTTATGGACAAGCCAAAAACCTCAATTTATGGTTCAGAAACCGCAGCGCCACTTTTTTTTAATATTGCCCGAAGTCTTATTCAATACTATAATATCGCGCCGACACAGTAACCGGTGCAGTCGGGTATAATTGAAAGGAATATGTTTGAAATAAAAAGTTTTGTTAGAAAGGCAAAAAATACTGCTCATTTAGCGATTGCCCTTGGGGCAAATGTGTTGTTTGGTTTTCCTGCCAAAAAACTTACGGTTATTGGGGTTACAGGAACTGATGGCAAAACCACGACTTCAAGCCTTATCTATCACCTCTTAAAGCAAGCAGGCAAAGAGGTAGGTATGATTTCAACTGTTGGAGCTTTTTTGGGTGGAGAGAGTGAACATTTGGGTTTTCATGTTACAACTCCATCAATTTTTAGTCTTCAAAAATACATAAAAAGAGCAAGTTCACTCACGCCCAACAACAAAAAGTACTTAGTTCTTGAGGTAACCTCTCATGCTCTTGATCAGCACCGAGTGTACGGTGTCGACTTTCAAATTGGCGTTCTTACAAACATAAGCCACGAGCATTTGGATTATCACAAAAATATCGACAATTATATGAAGACCAAGCTCAAACTCTTTAAGAGGTCAAAAGTTTCAGTGCTAAATCTTGATGATTTTTCATACAATTTTATGAAAGAGCGTCTTTCTGGCAAGCAAGTTTACACCTATTCACTCGCCAATAAAAAGGCTGATTTTAGCGCTTCAACTTTTCCCTTTAAAACAACACTTATCGGTGACTTTAATTTCCAGAATTGTATGGCTGCAGTGGCCGTTGCTAAGATACTAAAAATTGAAGACTCAATTATTCAGGCTGGCCTTGAGTCTTTCGCTCATCCTGAAGGAAGACAGCACATTGTGCATAGCGAATCATTTACAGTTATGATTGATTTTGCACATACACCAAACGCCTTTGAAAAAATTCTATCAGCTACAAAAAAGGAATACAAAGGAAAAATTATTCACGTGTTTGGAAGTGCTGGGGAAAGAGATAAAACAAAGCGCCCTCTTATGGGAAGCGTTTCTTCAGCATTTGCTAACATCATTATTTTAACTGAAGAGGACTCACGAAAAGAAAAACCTCAAGAAATTATGTCAGATATTGAGTCTGGAATTGCTAAAGACTTTGCCTTTCAACCAGATATGGTTATTCCAGAGAAAAACAGTAAAAAAACGTATTATAAGGTTGAGAATCGTGAGGAAGCAATTGCTTGGGCGATAAGTCTTGCAAGTCCAGACGATTTAGTAATCATAACCGGTAAAGGTCACGAGCAGGCAATAAATAGAGGAAATGGAGAGGAAGCGTGGGATGAGTTTGCGGTCGCAAGAGCAGCAATCGGTAAGAAAATTAATACAAATGGTTAAAAAAATATATTTTGTTGGGATAAAAGGTGTTGGAAATGCGCCACTTGCAATAATAGCAAAACAAGCCGGAATTGAGGTGGCAGGTTCTGATACTGGTGAGGAGTTTATCACCGATAAGTATCTTCAAAGTCAAAATATTGTTCTAGACAATGGCTTTGATTTAATGATGCCCGAGCAGTTTTTCGGTGAAACAAGGAAAGACGAATGTCTAGTGGTAACAACGGGGGCGCATGGTGGCTTTGATAACCCTCAGAGCAAATGGGCAAAAGAAAACGGATATAAGGTTCTCTCGCAAGGGCAGGTGTTGGGCGAGTACATGAGTGGAAACATATTTGGCAGAAATGATATAGAGGGAATTTCTGTCGCCGCTTCACATGGCAAGACAACTATAACCTCACTTTTGTCGACTGCTCTTGTAAGTCTAGGCGAAGACATCTCTTATACAATTGGTACCGGTGAGATTTTTCCATTGGGTTCTCCTGGGAAGTACGGTAAGAGCAAATATTTCGTGGCAGAGGCTGATGAGTATGCTTCAGAGCCTGTATATGATAGGCAAGCAAAGTTTTTGTATCAACGACCGACATACGCAATTTTTAACAATATAGATTTTGATCACCCTGATATTTTTCCAACTGTAGATTCAGTATATGAGGCATTCGAAGAGTTCTCAAAAAGAATAAAACCGGGAGGAAGTCTCATTCTTAATGGGGATGACCAAATGTTAAGAAGATTGTTGGAGAATAAAAGAGAAGATATTACTTATATAACGTACGGAAAAAATACAGATAACGATTTTGTTCTTTCAAACTTTATTCCAGATGGGCCTTCGCATTTTTCAGTGAGTAAAAATGGGGAAGCGTTTGGTGACTTCTCTTTATCGCTTCTCGGTGAATATAATGCACTGAACAGTATGTCTGTTATCGTTTTGCTTTCATTTCTAGGATTTAGCACCGAGGACATATCAAATTCAGTTGCATCATTTACTGGTTCAAAGAGAAGGAGTGAAATTGTCGGTAAGACCAAGGGGGGGGCTCTTCTTATGGATGATTATGGGCATCACCCAAATGAGATAGCGGCAACTCTTTCTGCAATTTCTGCGGCATACCCTAGTAAGAAAATAGTCGTTATATTCCAGCCACACACTTTTTCAAGAACAAAATCATTGCTGAATGACTTTGCCAATAGTTTTTCGAGTGCTGAGCAATTAATACTCATGCCAGTCTTCAAGTCAGCAAGAGATACTGAAAAAGACACACTAACGGACGAAGAGTATGTCTCTTCTCACAAGGCCAAAGTTTCAAACACGTTACTTTTGAGAAATGAGGCTGATGTGGTAGAATACGTAGGACAAAATTTCAACAACGACTCCTATATTATTGTTACAATGGGAGCTGGAGATGTATATAAAATTGCCTATTTATTAAAGGAAATATGAAAAAATTTACCATACAAGGAGGAAAGTCCCTTGTCGGAACTATAAAAATATCTGGTTCAAAAAATGTTGCTACAAAAGCTGTGATAGCTGCTTGTCTTACAGACGAGTCAGTTACTCTTAAAAATGTTCCTGAAATATCAGATATCCACGAATTGCTGACCGTTATAGAATCAATCGGAGGGAATGTCCAAAGACGCGAGCACGAGGTCACAATCACCGTTAAGGAAATATTAAATCCTACTATTTCACTTGCTGAGGGTGCTCTTGTCAGAACTTCATCGATGTTTATAGCCCCCTTACTGTTGCGTTGTAGAAGAGCACAAATTCCTAACCCAGCTGGATGCAGACTTGGAGCACGGCCAATTGATAGGCATATCGAAGGACTGGAGAAAATGGGAACAAAAATTGAGTACAAAAGTGAGGATGGGTATTACTACGCTTCAACAGAAGGACTAACTGGCGCAACGTATCGATTTGAAAAGAACTCTCATACAGGGACTGAAACTCTCATTCTTGCAGCAACATTGGCACAAGGTGTAACCAGAATTGAAAACGCAGCACAGGAACATGAGATTGACGATCTTATTTCGCTTCTTAATTCTATGGGCGCAAAAATTAGGAGAGAAGATGATAGAGTAATAATAATTGAAGGAGTCGAGAAGTTGTACGGTACGGAATATGAAATCGTACCTGATAGCAATGAATTGGTTACATTTGCCGTCCTATCAATGCTTACCGGTGGAAATATTTGGCTTGAAAATACGCAGCTTGGGAATGTGCAGATTTTTCTTGATCAAGTGAAAAAAATAGGAGCGAGTTTTGAAGAGAAGGATGGACTGGTGCGCTTTTATTCAGAAGTAGCGCTGGGTGCATCATCTATCACAACAGATGTAGAACCTGGATTTAAGACAGATTGGCAAGGCGTATGGGCAATACTTATGACGCAAGCAACAGGCGAATCGATAATCCATGAAACAATTTATGAAAATAGATTTGGTTACGTTTCAGAACTCAAAAAAATGGGTGCAAAGATTGAGTTTTTCAATCCTGAAGTAGCAAATCCTGAGAGCGTATACAACTTTAACTACGATTGGCAGACACCATACAAACAAGCGATCAAAATAGTCGGTCCAACGCATCTTCATAATGCGATTCTCAACATTTCAGATTTAAGGGCTGGCGCAACACTTGTTATTGCAGCACTGATTGCAAGCGGAGAAACGGTAATTTTTGGGATTGAGCATTTAGATCGTGGATATGAAGATTTTGCCAATCGATTACAAGCGTTGGGAGCACAAGTAATAGAAGGGGAGGAGCGAGGGTAATGGATAAGGTAGTAGCGATTATTCTTGCGGCAGGGAAGGGTACGAGAATGAAATCTAAGGATAGAAATAAGGTAACTCTTTCAATCAAAGGTGAGCCGATGATTGTCAGAACGGTAAAGCTACTCCAAAATTGTGGAATTGGGAGCATTGTTGTTGTTGTTGGGTTTGCAAAAGAATCTGTTATGAAGGTTCTTGGAAATACTGTTCTATACGCAGAGCAGAAGAAAAGACTTGGAACAGGACATGCTGTTAAGATGGGCCTTGAAAAAGTTAATTCTCAGTTCTCAGATGTGTTGGTTGCTAATGGTGATGACTCGTTTCTTTACACGCCTTCTGTTCTTGAAGAGCTCTACAATGTTCATGTTGCAAACAATTGTAAGATTTCCTTTCTATCAATGGATATAAAAAACCCTACCGGTCTTGGGCGGGTCGTGAGAAATGAAAATAATAGTGTAACTGGAATTGTTGAGGAGAAGGACGCCAGTGAAGAGCAAAAAAAGATTCACGAAGTGAACCTTGGGTGTTACATGTTTGAGAGACAATTTTTAAATAAGTACATAAAACAGATTAAGAAAAGTCCGGTAACAGGTGAGTATTACATTGTGAGCCTTATTGAAATGGCTGTAAAGAACGGATTTAATATAGAAGCTCACAAGTTGGAGCCTTTTATTGATTGGCGAGGGGTGAATACAAAAGAAGATCTCGCTGCAGCAGAAGAATTGGCCCTATAATTATGGACAAACTACTGCTTTCTTCATTTATTTCTGTTAACGATTTTCCTTTCCCTGAATTTCTTTCCCAATATGCATATGCATGGGAAGTGCTTCCAGTAATTGCTCGATATATTGAAAACAATTGCTCAGGGTATGAGCAAATTGGCGAAAATATCTTTGTTGGTAAAAATGTTGTGATAGAAGAGGCAAGCAAAATTATCGGCCCAGTTTTTATTGGCAACAATTCAAAAATCGGCCACGCAGCATATATTAGACCTGCAACAATAATTGGAGAGAATGTACAGATAGGCCACGCTTCAGAAATAAAAAACTCAATTATTTTAAATAATTCCTCGATTGCACATCTAAATTACGTCGGGGATAGCGTCATTGGGACAGGTGTTAATATAGCAGGTGGTGTAATTGCAGCAAATTGGAGATTTGATAAAAGGAATGTTTCGATAAAGAGTGAAGACACGCGGTATGATACGGGACTCGAGAAATTTGGGGCTGTTATTGGAGATAATGCTAATATTGGAGTTAATACTGTTCTTAATCCTGGGACATTTCTTGGGAGAAGAAGCATCGTATTTCCTCTTACTCTAGTGAGTGGTCTTCACAGTGAGGATTCTGTCATTAAATAATATTTCCTATAGTATCATTGTGAAATTTAAGGCAGAAGTGATATAATTTGAATTCATATGGACAAGATTTTTGGATTTGCGATACTTTCGCTTTTTATTACTGCTATCTTAATCGTTCCATTTATCGACTTTCTTTACAAAATTAAGTTGCAACGCCAGAAGCAAAAGACGAGAGATATTTTTAATCAAAGGACATTTGTTTTTGACAAATTGAGCGAATGGAAGGTCGGAACTCCTTTTGGTGGCGGTCTTCTTATTATTTTTGTTGTTACTCTTCTTACTCTTTGGGCATATGGCCTTTTTAGAATAGATGTAAAACCTTGGGAATTATTTGTTCTTCTCTTCTCATTTATTGGATTTGGTGCGTTAGGATTTTATGATGATTTGAAGAAAATCTTGAATGGTACATCAAGCAACTTTTTTGGATTAAGATTTAAGCATAAGTTTGTTATCCAATGGGCATTGGGACTTTTGATTGGAACAATACTTTATATGAATGGGTATACATTTATTCATTTTCCTTGGATAGGGGAATTTCCACTTGGACCTTTTTATATTCTTTTTGCTGCATTTGTTATTGTATCTTTTGCCAATGCTTTTAATATTACCGATGGTCTTGACGGTCTTTCCTCAGGGCTGTTACTTATTTGTCTGAGCGCTTTTCTTGTTATTTCAAGCACACTTCTTGATAGCTTTTTAGCAATTTTTATTGCAATTCTTATGGGGTCAGTAGCTGCTTTTCTTTACTTTAATATCTACAAAGCACGATTGTGGTTGGGTGATGTGGGGTCCTTGTCGCTTGGTGCCTCTCTTGCTGTTATTGGACTTTTAACCGGTAAGATTGGAGCGGTTGGTCTTATTGGCGGCGTTTTTGTAATTGAGGTTGGTTCTTCGTTCTTGCAAATAATGTCAAAAAAAATGTTTGGGAAAAAACTTTTACCGATTGCCCCCATACATCTATATTTCCTGAAAAAGGGATGGGAAGAGCCAAAGGTTGTGATGCGTGCATGGCTTTTGGGTTTTACATTTGCCATACTTGGACTGTATTTAGCCTTTATTCGCTAATAATGTTATATCTGCCAGTACATGAATAGACTCGGAGCCCTTTTGTTTGTTATTACTCTTCTTCTTTCGATTCTTGGTCTTTTTATTCTGTATGAAAGCTCTTCGTACACAGCACTGCTGCATCTTGGTGATAGGTATTATTTTATTAAGAACCAAAGTATTTGGCTTTTGTCTGGGGTCGCATTATCACTGGTTGCCATACGAGTAAAGAGGAGTTTATTGTATACTATTTCACTTCCCCTGTTAGTATTTTCAATTATTTTGCTTCTTGTTGTATTTTTGCCAGGAATTGGACTTGAGTTAAAGGGTGCGCATCGGTGGATAAATTTTGGTTTTTTTGTTTTCCAACCATCAGAGTTACTAAAAGTCTCGCTCACTCTTTACTTGGCCGCTTGGCTTTCGGTGAAAGAAAAAGGTAGGCTTTTGGCATTCTTAATCCTCATGGGGGTCTCTGGTGGGTTAGTGCTGTTACAGCCTGATCTTAGTACTACTTTTATTATTGTCGTAACGTCAGTTGCTGTATATTTTGTATCAGGTGCGAGCATCAAAGAAATGGGAATGATATTTCTTATTTTTGCAGTACTTATTGGTGGTCTTGTTGGTGCTAAGCCTTACAGGGTAGCGCGCCTTACATCTTTTCAAAACTTTGATCACAGTAGCATCTCTGCTTCTTCATACCATCTCAACCAAATTGTTATCGCACTCGGCTCTGGGGGTCTTACCGGAGTTGGCTTTGGAAATTCAATTCAAAAGTATGCTTATCTGCCCGAGAATACAACCGATTCAATTTTTGCTATTTTTGCTGAAGAAGCTGGGTTTGTGGGCTCTTTTCTTCTTATTTTTCTTTATCTCTTTCAAATATTGTTAGGTATATTAATTGCTGCACGTGCTTCAACTTTGTTTGGAAGATTTTTGGCAGCTGGAATTACTGTTTTTCTGGCGGTGCAAACACTTCTTAATATTGCTTCTCAAGCAATCTTAATTCCGTTGACAGGAGTTCCGTTGCCATTTATTTCTTACGGTGGAAGTGCCATGATGATAAACTATATTGCAATAGGACTTCTTATGAATGTATCAAGAGAAGAAAAATTAATGAGACGAAAAAAATGAAAATAATTTTTACCGGAGGTCATTTTTCTCCAGCATATGCACTTATCGAAAGACTAAAGCAAAAAAATTCAATATTAGTTGTAGGACGTAAATACGCTTTCGAAGGTAACATAAGCGAGTCGTATGAATATAAAGTATGTCAAAAATTTGAAATACCTTTTAAAGAGTTAGAGACGGGAAGACTTCAGAGAAGCTTTACCAAGCACACCATCCCTTCTCTTATGCGCACAGTAAAAGGTTTTAGTGATAGCGTAAAAATTCTTAAGGAAGAAAAACCTGATGTCGTCGTGACTTTCGGTGGGTATATCTCTTTACCTGTGGCACTGGCCGCATACTTTTTAAAAATTCCAATTGCTCTTCATGATCAAACATTAAAACCTGGACTATCCGCAAAGATAGTTTCAAAGTTTGCCGACTGTAATATGGTCTCATTTGAATCATCTAAAAAATATTTCCCAAAAGAAAGAACAATCATTACAGGGAATCCAATTCGGAGTGACATTCTAAAAGGGGGTTCGACTCTTTCTATTCCAGACCACCTGCCCATTATTTATGTAACGGGAGGAAGCTCTGGTTCACATATTCTTAATAAAGCTATAGAAGGAATTTTAGGAGAACTTGTAAAAAATTATATCGTAATTCATCAGAGTGGAGATAATAAGGAGTTAGGCGATTTTCAAGTTCTGAAAGAGAAAAGGGAAGAACTACCTGAGGAGTACAGAAAAAATTATATCCTTAAGAAATTCTACTTGCCCGCAGAAGTTGGGGATATTCTTAAAAAAACGTCCATTATTATTTCCCGTGCTGGAATTAATACGGTAACAGAGCTCATTGCCACTGGGACTGTTGGATTATTGGTTCCGCTGCTTTTTGGAAAGTTAACAGAGCAAAAGGAGAATGCTGTATTTTTCAAAGAACGTGGACTTGGTGAATACATTGAGCAAGAAGAGCTGACACCTGAGCTGATGCTCTCAAAGATACAGTCAATGATGGAAAACTACACCCAGTATACCGATAATAGAAGTGCAGCTTTAAAATATGTTACTCTTGATGCTGCTGATAAAATCATAGAACAAATAGAAAAACTGTATGGACGAAGAAGAAAAGAAGGTTGAAAAAGGTCACTCGCGCAAAAAAAGAGTAAAACATCTCCGCTTTTTCAAGAAAAGAAAGAAATCTGAGTTAAGACCATTTGTTGAGCAGAAGAAAAATCGCAGACTGAAAAAAATACTTGGTGTGTTATTTTTTGTTACGCTCGTGCTCTTTGTTTTGATTGGTGTGCTTATCGGTATACGGTACGTGTTTGAGGTCTATAGAGGAGCTGCGAGTAGTAAGGAGATTGTAGCTGGAAATGTAACCATGCCAGAGTCAAACGAGGAGCTCATGGTACTATTCTCAGAAGATGGGATAGCAATTGAGCCCATTGAGAGTTCTTCTTTTTCAGCTAAGCTTACTATTCAAGTCACTAACGGACCAATGGTAATACTATCAAGGAGTAAAGACTTAAAGACGCAGGTTCAACTACTGGACTCAATTTTAAGACGACTTATCATAGAAGATAAGAAGCCTACAGTCATTGACTTGCGTTATAACAAACCTATTGTAAAATTTTAGTTCATAATCTAAACTTAAAGCAGTATGAAAAGCACTGATATAGTGGTTGGTATTGATATTGGATCCTCAAAGATAGCTACCCTTATAGGAAGAATCGATGAAGAGACTATAAATATTCTTGGAGTTTCTGAAAGCTTATCCAAAGGAGTACGAAAAGGCCAAATTGTAAATATTGAAGAGGCATCAAGCGCCATAAATTCTTCACTTGATGCAGCTGAGCGCATGGCCGGACATGCAATTGATAGGGTATTCGTATCCTTAAGCGGAGTAAATATCGAAAGTCAGAATTCAAAAGGGGTTGTTGCAGTCAGCCAGCCAGATGGTGAAATTTCTGAATACGATGTTGATAGGGTACTTGAGGCTGCTGGAGCGGTGTCTTTGCCCTCAACAAGAGAAATTATTCACGTAGTTCCAAAAACTTTTACTGTTGATGGTGAGGGTGGCATCAAGGATCCAGTAGGGATGTCTGGAGTGCGACTTGAGGTTGATACTCATATTATTACCGCCAATTCAGCAGCTGTTAAAAATGTTGAACGTATATTGGGAAGTGAAGCTGGGGTAAATGTACAGGGACTCGTATTTTCCGGTCTTGCCTCCTCCCTTTCTGTTCTCTCTGAGACTGAAAAGGAGCTTGGGGTTGTAATGGTTGATATTGGGGCAGGAGTTACCAATATTGCAATTTATGCAGACGGAGCGCTTTCTTACACGAGCGTTATTCCAATTGGAGCAAGACATATCACAAATGATTTGGCTATAGGACTTAGAATTTCTCTTGAAAGTGCTGAAAAAATAAAATTGTATCTCTCAAAGAAATATGGAAAAAGAATTCGACTCGCCGAGGGAGAGAAGCGCAACAAGGAAGATGATGAATTAGATTTGGGCGAGTTGCATTTAGCCGAGGACATAAAGAAGGTTTCATCAAAAACACTGGTTGAGGGAATTATAAGACCTCGACTTAATGAGTTATTTACCATGATTGCGCTTGAAATAAAGAAGAGCGGGTATGCCACCCAAACCCCTGCTGGACTTGTGATAACAGGAGGGGGAGCAAAAACAGTTGGTGCTGAAGATAGCGCAAAGCGTATGCTTTCAATGCCAGTGAGAGTTGGTATTCCAACAAATTTAACTGGTCTTATTGATGATGTTGAAAGTCCAACTTTTGCCACAGCAGTCGGACTTTTACATTTTTCAAAAGGATTTAGGGGAGAGGCCGCAGGGGTGCCATTGCTTGATAATCTACTCGGCTCTTTCTCTTTTAAGAAGGGAAATCCACTTGGAGTTCTCACGAAGCTTATTAAAAAATTCCTTCCTTCTAAATAGCCTCATTTGTGTAATATTCAAATTGCAAAAAAAAATAGTATGTGATAGTATTGGCATACTCTTATGTTAATTCGGCCTCAAACAGCAAGCTTTGCAAAAATACGCGTTCTTGGAATTGGTGGCGGTGGTTGTAATGCAGTTAACTCAATGGTTAATGAGGGGCAAATTGGCGGTGTAGATTTTATAGCCGTTAATACAGACGCCCAAGCACTTCTCGTAAATGGTGCAACCACAAAACTTCAAATTGGTGAAGGACTTACTCGAGGTCTTGGGTCGGGCGGAAATCCAGAAATTGGAAGAAGTGCTGCTGAGGAAAGTGCAGAGAGAATAAAACAACTTCTAGATGGTTCTGACATGGTGTTTTTAACAAGCGGAATGGGTGGCGGAACAGGTACAGGAGCAACGCCAATTATTGCAAAAGTGGCAAAAGAAGTAGGTGCTCTTACGGTTGCTGTTGTTACAAAACCATTTACCTTTGAAGGAACCAGAAGAATGGTAAGCGCTGAAGACGGAATTGAAGAACTCAAGGAAAATGTAGATACGCTTATTGTTGTCCCAAATCAAAGAATTCTAGAAAGTGTAGATAAAAAGTTATCACTTCTTGAGGCATTTCGAGTTGCCGACTCAGTACTGGGCCACGGTGTTAAGGGAATCTCAGACCTTATTACCCTTTCTGGGTATGTTAATGTCGATTTCGCTGATGTTAAGGCCATCATGAATGAAGCCGGAAGTGCCCTTATGGGGATTGGGGTTGGAGTTGGAGAAAATAGAGCACAAATCGCAGCCCGACAAGCTATCTCCTCACCTCTTCTTGAGGTATCCATGGAAGGTGCAAGGGGAGTTCTATTCAATATCTCAGGTGGTGTAAATCTTTCCCTTCAAGAGGTCGAAGAAGCATCAAGAATTATCACACAAGCAGCCGACCCAGACGCGAATATTATCTTTGGAGCAACCATTGATGAAAATGCAAATGATCAGGTAAGAATTACTCTTATTGCAACCGGATTTGATGAGTCAAGAAAGAGATTGCAGCAAATGGTTGAGAATACTGTTGAGGCACAGGGTGGAGTGATAGGCAACAATGACAATTCTTCTTATAACAATGGGAATAGTAACGGTGGAAGTCAGCAACAAACCTACGGGGAAGAAAAGTCAGAACCACAAGACGAAGATAGTGTCTTTGACATTCCCGCATTCCTAAGGCAGAAGAATTAGATTTATTTTTCCTCAATATAAAATATCTTAATCGGCCCTTGGTTAAAAACAAATTTTTGTTTTTGAATATATTCAGACAGAGGAGTTGAATAAACATATTCTCCGCTTGTTACAATAAAACGTACTTTTTTATTTTTTAATTCGCCTAAAACAACCATATCGCTAAATGTGGAATATGGCTTAACATATAAAGAATCTTTAGAAGGGTTGGGCCTATCCAATAAAAAATAAAGCATTGGAGACGTCGGATAGACAAAAATTGCTTCGTCTTTTTTTGTATTGTTATTGATAAAATTATATGCATATCTTATAGCTTCTGCTTGTTCTTTTGTCGTAAGTATATTTGAAGATCTGTTTATCATTACTTTTGTATTCTGAAAACGGTATGGAGGTGAATACCTAATATATTCTCTAAAAAAAGTTAAATAAAATCCAATTATAATATTTATAAAAATCAAAATATAAGCCAGTGAATAAATTCGTTTGCTAGTTAAAAAGAGTAATAAAGATACCAATACAATTCCATAAAAAGGATAAAGATGTAAAAGGTCACTGCCGGGATATATTAAGCCAAAAAAGCCAACCAACGAAACAATTGAAAAAATAAAAATATTCTTATTAATATTATTTTTTATTCCAAAATAACAAATAGTTATTAAAAATACTATTGGAAGGTAATAAGGTATTAGTTTAAATATTCCCAAAGGTTGAGAAAGCATAGAAATTGGTGGATACGAAAATTTAAATGTGGTCCCAAAATTTACGCTAAAAGAAGTAAATTCAAAAAAACCTTCATAATTATTAAAGAACGAAATTGAAGTCCAAACTGCTGTAAAAATTACTAAAGGGGAAAATATTAAAAACAATTCTTTAAGTTTTCTATTTGTATTATTAAAAAATACAATTAGTAAAACTAAAAACGAATAATAGACACCAAAATTTTGTTTGAAAAACAATATAAAAGAAAGGATGAAACCTATTAGTAAATAAGTGAAAAGGTTAGGTTTCTGAAAATATTTAATAAGACCGATTGTCAATACAAGAGAAAAAAAGACAATTGGCCATGAAATTATGGCAAAATTTAACAAAGGAAATCCAAAAGAAATAATTGATAAAAAGGTTAGAAGATGAATTAACTTTTTGAATATTTTTAGTTCATATAAAATTAAAAAAACACAGACAAGAATGCCTATGCAAAAAGCCATTGATATAAATCTACCTATAAGAATAGAAAAGCCAAAAATTTTGAAAAATAGGGCAATTAAATAAAGGTAGCCTGGGCTATATTGACTTAAGAAGTCTCTAAATGGAATTTGTCCCTTTGAAATTCTTTCGGACATATGCAACATGTAGCCTTCATCCATCAAGGTTAATCCTCTTTGTAGAAATATAAAATAGTAAATAGTTGCAAATAAAACCAGAAATATATCAAAAATTACAATTTCATTCTTTAGAATTCTTTCAAATCTCGATAACGTAAAAAAGCTTTTCATCAGTTTAGACTAAATGATAACAGAAAATTTTATTGACTTTAACTATTAAAAACTTTATATGGCGATGACGAGCTATCGGATTCTGGAAATCACACATCGGGAGTGTGAGAGGCTAAATTATCCCGTCATAGGTTCAAACCTTTTAAATCATACCCCAAGGGTACTAGCCCCGCCATGGCGGGGCGGCGCACACCGGGAGTGTGATGTTCAAAAAAAACGAAAAGATAGTTTTCAATAGTTTTGGGAACATGGTACTATAGTTTTCATTCCATGTTAGATTTTTCAGAAGTAAAAATTAAACGCTCACGCAGGAGCTCTATAAGTCTTCATATTCAGCGAGATGGGAGTCTAGAAGTAAGAGCTCCATACCTTATTCCCCAAGGATTCATAAAAAAATTTGTTGAAAATCATGCAGATTGGATTGAGAAAAAAAGGGCACTCGTAAAAAAAGCAATAAAACCGGTAAAAAAATTAACAAATGGGGAGAAGATAGTTTATCTTGGAAAAGAATACGAATTACTTTTTGGTAACTATACAAAAATTGAAGCAGTTGGGAGTAGCTTACAATTTCCCTTGGGAATGTCATTTCGAGCGAAAGAAACACTTGAAAAATGGTATATTTCTCAGGCAAAAAAAATAATTACTGAGCAAGTGCAGTATTACTCCACAAAGATGGAGACTTCGTTTGTTAGCATCACCTATTCAGACACGAGATCTAAATGGGGTTCATGCACTGGAGATAACCGGTTGCAATTTAACTGGAGACTTATTATGACGCCGCTTCTTGTACTAAGATACGTTGTCATTCATGAGCTAGCCCATACAAAAGAAAAAAATCATTCAGCTGCTTTTTGGAGAATCGTAAGGGAATCCAACCCTTCATACAAATTACAAATTAAATGGCTCAAAGAAAATGGAAACGGCCTCACAATATAACACCAATTTCTGTTTGGCAATTTATATAAAATCTTAAAATCACACATCGGGAGTGTGAGAGGCTAGAAAATAACACCGTACGCTCAAACCTCTAAAATCACACATCGGGAGTGTGATGTTAAAAAGTGGTTTGCAAAAACTTTGCTTGGAGGGGTTTGCAATCAAATTTTTAAGTGATATGATACTTTTATCTTTATGAGTATTGAGAATGCAATTTCAAGAAAAGCGGAAGAGATAAAGGCAAGAAATGAACTAAAGGGACCATTTGTATTATCGGAGGAAGACAAGAAACATCAGTTTGAATTGTTTGATCAACTTATTGCGAATGGCGTCTTGTCTTTCACAACAGATTTAGTAAATTACAAGTTATTTCCTGAAAGTAAGTTGTTAGAAGAGTTAAATTCAAAGAAAGAGTGGTTTGCGATTGTTGCGGAGCCAAAGGATTCATTTGAAGCTGATATGCTAGAGCTTACTTTTCAAAAAACAAACGGGGGTAACAGCGGATGGCCTGATACTCCATATTCAACTGACATGGTATTTGTGAAATATAATGGACGTAGGCTACAAATTAAAGGTAGCAATGTTGAATATAGGCAAGTTATTGAAAGCGGTCCAAATTTACAAGAAGTAGAAGAGGGATTTGTGAATGCGTTTGCAAACCCTTACCATATAGATAACAGACCCTCTAGATAAATTATGACGTCAAAAGAAACAATGAGCAGAGTCTTGGAAGGACTGAGTGATAACTATCTCGCTGGTTTTGAAGATGGTTTGGTAAAAAATAATCGAAGGGGAACTCTTTTGCGGCTGCTGGTGTAGCGCTTGGAGCTAACGGGTTTTTTGCGCTGCACATGATAGAGACAATCCACCTCAGGTAATAGCTGGAGGAATTGAGTCAACCGTAGGTCTTGTAGTTACATTTAACGGATTGGTTGAGTTGGTTTTGATGAGATTATAATTATTTTGAGGTTAAAAGTCAAACTATAAGTCTTGTTAGTTTGCTAGTAAATATTATAGAAGAAGTGAACTATAAGTCGTTTAGCCGGTAACTTTTGAAACGTAGGGAATTTTGTGAACCACAGCTGCAATGCCAAAAGAAGCACAAGCAATTGTTCCAATAAAAGCAGGCACAAACCACCATTGATAAAGCAATTCAGGATTTTGTTCCTTTAGGGCCATTACCCCAAAGTCCCACACCAGTGTCTGAATCCAGACATGAATAAAGAATACGAAAAAGGAAAGAGAGGAGAGATACGAAAATACTCCTTTTTTAGTAATCATTTTTTCAAATAGCTGAAACAGGACAACTGTCAGCAAAAACGTATACACGTAGTTAATCGGATTAAATTGTGAGTAAAGATACGTGAGATTGTGGGTGTTTTTTAATGATACAAAAAGGTATACATACGCTGTTGGAATGAGTGTAAAAAGGGACAGTGCAGCAAACGTTTTGAAACGCTGCCCTAACTTTAGAAGGGAGTTCTTGTTATGACTTACGACCATTCCGAGTAAAAAAGGAAGGAAGCTCAATAGGGCAATTCTAAGAGGAAGCTTTATATCAAATGTGTGGACGTAAAAATCTTGGTAAAGGAAAAAGAATTGCAACGCTACGAGTGCAAAAAATATCCATTTATTGCTGATAAATTTAATGAATGAGTGCAATAAGGGAAAGGCGAGGTAAAAAAGAAGGAGTGTGGGAATAAAGTATAGTTGGTACGAAGCGCCTCCCAGCAGTATGCTCTCAAAAAATCCCTTTGAAAAAAGTACTTGCATTCCTTTATGCGAAAAAAGGGAAAAATAAAGAGTGCTCCAAAAAATGTATGGGATAAGTACTCTTTGCGTCCGTTTCAGAAAAAAACGAACAAAAGAAAGTTTTTCTTTGTAGGTAAATTCAAGTACAAAACCAGAAATAATAAAAAACATGGGAACCGCAAATCCTGCTAGTTGATTGAGAAAGAGAGGGAGCCACATCCTATCAATTGGAAACTGTTCAAAGCTAAGTGGCTTTATCGATGAGTGAATGAGGAGTACTGCAATAATTGCAACAGCTCTAAGGGCATCGATAGAATAAAGACGTTGTTTCATTAGATTCCCAATTGACGACGAATAGCAATCCAAATTTTGCCCCATGGACCAGCCTTTTTGGATTTGTTGTACAAATTTTTTTCTTTTGCGTCTTTTGTACCTGCAAGTGGTGGGTCAATCCATGCAGACAACACAATTATTTCATTTTGCTGGTTACGCTTTGTTATGATGGTCACCTTCGAGATGCCGTATTGCTTGATACTTTCTGTTGTTCCGCTTTCTTTGCCTCCATAACTTCTGTCGGGGTTTTTGACGGTTTCTTTCACATAGTCATATGAAAGACCCCGTTGACCCATTCGTTCTATTGCGTGATTTGTAAAAATAATATCGCTGTATCGCATAGGAATAGTATATATTATAAAGAGATTTAAGGTTTACGAATAAACAATAAACAATAAACAATGAATAAGAAACAATGAATAAGAAACAAGAAAGATTTATTACAAAATTACCCATCATTCGTGGTGTTATTAGAAAA
This sequence comes from uncultured Gammaproteobacteria bacterium, assembly GCA_964557125.1. Classification (GTDB taxonomy): domain Bacteria; phylum Patescibacteriota; class Microgenomatia; order Levybacterales; family GWA1-39-11; genus CAZKYX01. The sequence goes on along the minus strand of CAZKYX010000015.1, from coordinate 5,077 downwards.
GTTGACGCCACAGTAAAGGAAAAAGGGCTAGTGGGTGCAATGAAGCATTTTGCTGCTCGTTCTCACTCAAAAATAGGCGTGGTTGGCTTTGAATTAGAGCTTGAGAATGTTTTACAAACAAAAAGTGTAGTGCTTGTTGCAAACCACCCCTTTGAGGGAGAGCCAGCTGCCCTTATCAGTTCTTTGCCTGACAGGAGAGACATTTCACTCATCATTAATTCAGACTTTATGCATATCTCAAAGGAACTAGACAAGTATTTTATCCCCGTCTTTGTAGGGCATCACAAGCATGCACAAGGAAGGGATTTATTGGGCGTATTTTTTAACACCCTTATGCCTCAAAAAAGAGATTCAGATGAAGAGGCCAGAGTGAAAAACAGAGAAAGTATGACCAAGGCATCTCAAAAACTAAAGCATGGTGGCATGGTCATTATTTTTCCTGGAAAAAGAGGAATTAATGGGAAGTGGTTTTCTGGCGTCGGACATCTTCTCAAAAGCGTCGGGAGTGAGGTGTATGTCGTGAAAGCCTATATTGAAGGTACTTCAAACAAAGATAGGCTCAGGGTTTTTGGGAAATCAGGGAGGTTTTTGCCTCAATTAACTGTCTATTACGCGAAGCCAAACAAGTTTGAGTCCGGTGCCAAAGAGGGGAAAGAAATTGCTCAAATGTTGGAAGCAGAATATAATGAATGGGTAAAGACTTTACGATAATTATGCAAGGAGATAAATACAGTGCCGTTTGGGTAAGCCACACATCAATCAGTGATTTTTTACAGTGTTCCCGTGCTTATTTTCTAAAGCACATGTATAAAGATCCAACAACTCATCACAAAATCAAAGTTATGAGTCCTCCGCTAGCTTTAGGTCAGGCAGTACACGAGGTTATTGAAAGCCTTTCAGTTCTTCCGGTTGAAAAACGATTTTCAGAGCCTTTAATCGTTAAATACGGAATAGCTTGGAAAAAAGTTGAAGGGAAAAAAGGAGGTTTTACGAATGCTGATACCGAGCAGCGGTATAAGGCACGTGGTGAGGAGATGCTAAAGCGAGTTACAAAATCCCCCGGACCGGTTGGCAGGCAAGCTGTAAAAATAAAGATGGACCTGCCTCATTATTGGTTATCTGAGGAAGAAAATCTTATTTTGTGCGGAAAAATTGATTGGCTTGAGTATTTGCCAGCTACAGACAGTGTTAATATTATTGATTTTAAAACCGGAAAGAATGAGGAAGACGGGACATCTCTGCAGCTTCCGATATACCTTCTTTTAGTTAACAATTGTCAAAAAAGAAAGGTTGAAAAAGCAAGCTATTGGTATTTAGATAGAAGTGACGATTTGGTTGAATGTCCGCTTCCAGAGCTTGAAGAGGCAAATAAGAGAGTTTTGGAGCTAGCACGCAAAATAAAACTCGCACGAACCCTTGAAAAATTTTCGTGTCCAAAAGGAACCGGATGTTATGCTTGCAAGCCTTATGAGAGCATTTTGAAAGGTGAAGGTGAATTAGTTGGAACAGACGAGTATAATGCTGATGTCTATATTTTAAATGGTGACAGTACAGAGGACACCAGTGTTATCCTTTAGTGCTTGCTAACTGAGCGCTTCTTTCATAAAATGCTACACATGAAAAAGAGCTCATACAAGGTCGCCCCAATGATAGAAAAGATTGCACTAGCTGGGTTACTTATTGCGCTTGGCGAATTCCTTCTCTTTTATTTTTCTCCCCCGCTAAAGATACAAGTGGTTCAGCCTGAAGTTGTGGTAACGCAGGACCGACAAATACCAACGCAAATCGTACAGGTGCCCATTTTGATTTATCACTACGTTGAGTACGTGAAAGACGAGCGTGACACGATACGAAAATCATTATCAATTACTCCGCATGTTTTTGAAAATCAGATAAAGACTTTGGTAAAGGCAAAGTATCATTTTATTACTGCTCGCGCCTTAGGGGAATATTTAGAGGGTTCAAAAAATCTACCTCAAAACCCTATTATTCTAACGTTTGATGATGGTTATGAAGATTTTTACACTGATATTTTTCCAATTCTTCATAAATACCACGTAGTTGCAACACAGTACCTTATTTCTGATTTTATTAATCAGCCAAACTATATGAGCGAGGAACAAATTAAAGAAATTAGAACAAGCGGTCTTGTTGAATTTGGCTCGCATACGATGTTCCATCCCAACCTTGCCTCGCTTGATAGGGACAGGGCAAGAAAAGAGATAGAGAAGAGTAAAGAAAAATTAGAAAAACTTCTTTCACTCCCCGTTGTCTCATTTGCTTATCCTTACGGTGGATATAACGACCAGACTCCAAAGCTTGTGAAAGATGCAGGGTATAAGACCGCAGTAAGTACAAAAGGCGGGGTAAAGGTTGGGCAAGAGAATAAGTACGTGCTGTTTCGAATTCACCCAAGGAATAGAACTGGTCAAGACCTTCTAAATGCACTTCAGTGATCCTGTTGAATTTTTGATATGTTCAAAGCTTTTTTTATGATATATCGAGGTCTGTGTTTTATTTCCATATAAATTCTTGCCAAGTATTCGGCAATTACTGAAAGACTGAGAAGCTGAACACCCCCCAAAAAAAGTATAAGAATAACAATGGTCGGAATTCCGCGAGGAGCATCCCTATTTATGAAATATAGGATGACATCGACAACAATCATAATACATGTCAAAAGCATGACAAAGAATGCTACTTGAGATATGTATGAAAGTGGTTTGAACGAAAAATTAATAATAATTGTTTTTGCCCACCAAAGATTTTTTAAGAAATTTGTATCAGATTTTCCCATGACTCGCGCATCTCTTACGTAATTGATTCCAGCCTGTTCATACCCAACGTATGCCCTTAGACACCTTACGTAATATTCAAATTCTCCAAGCTGGAGCATTTCATTGATAACAACCTTATCCATAAGCGAAAATTCTCCTGCGTTAATGGGGAGCTTTATATAAGACATTTTGTTGAGTAAGTAGTAAAAAGCTTTATAGGAAAAACCCATAATAATTCCAGCACCTTTTCTTTTCTCCTTTACCCCATACACAACCTTGAAGCCCTTTTTCCATTTTGCAAGAAATTTAGGAATAAGCTCTGGAGGATCTTGAATATCACTATCAAGAAGCACAGCAGCCTCCCCCTTCATATGTTTAAAGCCCGCAATAAAGCTGGGTTGGGGTGAGCCAAAATTTCGGCTCATGAGCAATATCTTTACACGTTTGTCTTTTTTTGAAAGTCTTTCGTACTCTGCAAGAGAATTGTCAGTTGACGCATTATCAACCAATATAAGTTCAAATTCGTATGGAATTTTTTCAAAAACCTTAACAATACGCGTATAGAGAGGGACAATATTTTTCTCTTCGTTATAGCAGCCGGAGATAATTGATATCAGTTGCTTTTTCATAAAAATGATATCGTGAATGTATCATTTTGGTGCATAGATATCAACAAGGTGGGCACCATCAGCCAAAACTGAATAGACAACCTTGTATTTTTTTCGAATCAAACTGTCGTTAAATCCAATTCTTGTGACATGATAAAAGTTTACAATAACGTAGTCGTACGTCTTACTGTCCTCATATAACGTAACGTTCATTCCTGTCATTGGAGGAAAATTGTGAGAAGGACTCGTTGCAATCCCAATCCTTGAGCCCTTTTTGGCGTGTTTTAAGATATAAAGTCCGGCTTCCTTATTTCCCTGACCCCACCATGCAAGGTGAAAAAGTCTTTTTTCGTATACATTCTTTGCTCCTCCTACGAGAATATTGAAGTAGTCAAGATAATAGGGGGTAATTCTCAACAGAATAACAAACATATATAAAAAGAGTGGAAGAAGGAGTAGGTATTGTTTTAATTTCTGCTTGGTAATGTGAAGGGCGATTTTTTCAAATCCGTACCCAGCAAGGAGGGATAACGGTGCACAAATTTGGATAATGTATCGAATACCTTGTTCGCGTTTTGGATAAAAGGACATCAAAAACGGAAAGCAAAACCATAAAATTACGGTGTACAGTATCCAATTTTTAGATTTATCAATTCTTTTAAGACCAAAAAGTGCCAGTATCAAGATGAGAAGTGGAGTTGTAATCAGGACATGGACAAAGTAATAGGTAACAGGCACAAGCATGAGGCGACCAAAAAACACTTCAGGTATTGATGTGCTAACAGTGGCTCTCAGTCGATAGGTGTATTCAAACATATATCCCAAATGGAAAAATGGCATAGGCCAGAATGCAAAAAACACAATAAAGGCAATTAAAAATATGAAAAAAGTTTGTTTTAGCAATTTTTTGAATGAAGTTTTGCGATGTTTCATTTTAAAGAAATAGAGAATAATGAGGTACATTGGCATAAGCATCACGTGCGTTTCTCGTGCAAGGACTGCAAACCCAAGTGCAACACCGGCTAGTACCAGTTTTTTTCCGGTTTGATTGTTAAGATGCGAAGCAAATGCATATATGCTGAGGGTAAAAAAGAAGATTGCTACAGGTTCTAACATGCCAATTTGCGAATGTCCCAGCAGAATTGGAAGGGTTGAAAAAATAATCCCAGATGCAACCCCTGTAAAAAATGATATAAAACGTGCACCGAAAAGAAATACAAGAACTGCGGCAAGGGAAGTCAGAACCACTGAAAGAAGTCTGTTGTAGGTAAGGTCGTATGTAAAAACAGGTTTACCCCCTTTCTCGTAATGGTCAATGTCTGGTAGTGAAGCAATTCCCCTAAGGTATCTCGTGAGAGGTGGGTGGTCAGGATCTTTCTTCCACCAAAAATCATTGGTAAAATCCAGCTTTTGTGCAAGTTCTACATGCTTATGTGCATATTGCAAAAATTCAGCCTCATCCCAAACTTGACCCATCTTATTGAGATTCCAGATTCGTAACGAAAGCGCTAATAGAAAAATTACAACGGCAAAAGTGAAAATGGGATGTTTTTTAAAAAACTTCATGTATAGGTATTTGTGTTATACCCTTTTTATATATTATTGTGGATGGGTATTAAATCTTCTAGACTCAATTTGCAACAATCAAGGTTGCAAATTCGAGTAAGAAGAGTATATATATTATAGTAGGCT
>CAZKYX010000014.1:30472-32452 GCA_964557125.1 uncultured Gammaproteobacteria bacterium | reverse complement strand
CCATAATTTGCTATATGTATCGCCAAGTCCAAATCCTCGTGTACCTTTTTATCATCATGACAAATTTCATCTCTCACAAGAAGCCAAGCTGATTTTCTTATAGCAAAATTGGGTCCAAAAAGGGTTGGATGACCAAGAAGCTGCTTATTTGACTTGAACCAAAAAAGATTGTGTATCGGGCTAAAAGCCTTTGATCCAAATACTGCTGGCCCACTTATAGCAACGAGGTTAGAATCTTTTGCAAAGCTTTTCTCAATTTTTGCGAGCCAGTCAGGTGGCAATGTAGTATCAGCATCAGTTCGGGCAAGTATTCCCCCAATAGCTTCATCAAATCCCTTGTTTCTTGCAGGTATAATGCCTTGCTCAGTTTCTTTCAAAACTTTTGCGCCATAGGTAACCGCAATTCCAGCTGTGTTGTCTTTCGAATTATTGTCAACAACTATAATCTCATCAGGAGTTCGCGTTTGCTCTTTGAGGCTATCCAGACAAAGAGCAATCCTTTTTTCTTCGTTGTAAGCAGGAATAATGACCGATATTTTCATACAGTCAATTATACCAATACTCAGAACGTTATCATAAAGCAACTTAGAATTCTAAACCAAGTTGGGGTTTTGCCTTACTCTCGCTTTCTACTACCGATGATTCTTCTTTACCCCAAATTTTTACTACTCCGTACGTATTATCATACCCAGGCATGATGTGAATCGCACGCTCCCTTACCCTTTTTATCCCTTCAGCAAGTTTTATTCCTGCAACATGCTCTATGCGCTCAATGGAGGTTCTCAATAATACCTCGTGTTCGCTGCCAAACGTACGTACAAGTACATCAAATAGGCTGAGAACTCCTTGTGAAGATACGCCTGTCGCCATGCTTTCGGCAATAATTTCTAGGAGGGGAACAAGATTTACAAAGGGTGGACGAACATTTTTCTTATCCTTCAACCAAATAGTACCCTGCGCATCTTTTGCTTGAGAAAAATTAGCTTCCGGCAAATTCGACAACTCATCAACTCTGTGCATAACTCCGACTGTTAACTGCCTTCTACATACAGGACATATGTCCCCAATCTTCTTTGTATCCTCCGGTGTTTGAATAATCCCACAGTTTCTGTGTCCGGTATAATGATATTTTCCTTCTTCAGGATAAAATTCAATCGTATACGCTAGCTCAAAAACCCGCTCTTTCCCCTTAACCAACCCATTGAGAATGTTTGAGTAAGTAATATCTTTCAGTTTTATTGGATTATTTGGCATTTGCCATTTGGTATTTGTCATTCCGTTTTGCTTCAAATGCAAAACGGTGGCTTCCCTTCCCATTTTTTCAAGAGAATGCGCGTCTGAAAACGAAACAATTGAGCGTGATTCAAGTTCATTTATCCGCCAATTCATCGAAGGGTCTGATGAGAGTCCTGTTTCTACCGCAAAAATATATTTCGCATACTCACCAAAACAGTCAACAATTCTGTCATACCCCGACTTTGAACCGTAAAGCGAAAACCACGGAGTCCAGATATGACAGGGTATTATGGTGTTTTTCTTATCTATAGAAAATACTAATTCAGCTAATTCTCGAGAGGAAAGTCCCAAAATTGGCCTCCCATCCGAAGACAAATTTGCACCTCTTGCAATAAGTTCTCTATTAATTTTGACAGCAGTCTCAAAATTTGGCGAGAGAATGAGATTATGAATTCTATGAACCTTACCTTTCTCTGAATAAATACATGCAACTTCCGTTGAAAGCATAAAATAAGGACCTACATACTCTTTTCCTGCTAGCTCACCAAGCTGCAACTTGAGGCTTTCTTCATTTTTGAGAGCATAAATCCCTTCTTGCTTCTCAGTCAATGCCTCTCTTGCCTCACGAAACCAAACAGGATGGGTAAAATCAGCTACAGAAAGAATATTAAGCCCCTTTTTTCGCCCCCACATGTACATGTTGGCAAGATTCATTCGAGGTGATACTGCTCTTGAAAAACGGGA
>CAZKYX010000014.1:0-30372 GCA_964557125.1 uncultured Gammaproteobacteria bacterium | reverse complement strand
ACATGTACATGTTGGCAAGATTCATTCGAGGTGATACTGCTCTTGAAAAACGGGAGTGTAAATGAAGGTCAATTGCCAATTCCATTGAGGAAATTTAAACAGAAGAGTGAATAAGTATCAAGCTCTACCCAAAACGGACGTTGCTCTTTGCAGCTTCACGTTGCCACTTCTGCAATTCGCTTAATTTTTGGTTAGTGTTTTTGTGAATTTCACGTATATTTTGCTTACTTTCATTAGCAACAAAATTCTCAGTTGGTTTTATACGAGTATCTAGTGCACCAAACAAACCTAAAATATCTTTCAATATTTCCTGCGCTTGTGGATCTTGAAGTGCTTCTATTTTAGCTTGAATCTCTTGGAATTTTGTGTCAAAAACCTCTCTTCTCTCTTCTACTTGCTGAATTGGGTAATCGGGATGGAAAAAATTTACTTTTTCACCTGGTTTTCTTATTGGTTCCTGTTCAATTCTCATATTAATCTTTTCGTAGTATAGCACGAGCTGGAGAGCCGTCAATACCGATAAACTTTAGTGGGAATGCGCTCAAAGTATACTCTCCGGGAGTGGCTTTTGATAAATCCAAGCCTTCCAAGATTGGAATTCCCTTTTCCAGCAAATTGGTATGTGGTCTATTGTCAGGGTTTCCTTTCTGCTTTATTGATAAAGAGTCAATTCCCACAAGAATAACCCCTTTTGAGGCTAAATACTCAGCACCTTCAGAGGTAAGGTATACAAAATTAGGAAAAAATTCATGAAAACCTCTTAGTGAATTATCAGTCTTAAGAAGTACTCTCTCGCCCTTTTTTATGTCCTTTCGTTCCAAATCTGCAACGGTTATCTCCCCTTTTGAATCCAAACAATCAACAACTCTCGCTTTTCCATGAAAAATTGAAATATCTAGCTCGTCAATCGTTGCACCGTTTTCAAGCCTTGCGTGGCTTGGCGCATCTATATGTGTACCACTATGCGAACCGAAGGCAATTTTCGTAATGACACTTGTCTGTGTAGGCTGCTCTTCAAACTCAACATTGGGATTATTTGGATAGGTAATTCCGTGTGGAGAAAGGGGTAAAGATATATCTATAAGAACATCGTCTTGCATTTAGTTTCAATATACTATATTCTTCATTTGAAGTGCAACTCCCTTGCTTTTTGCTGGTTTCTAGCCTATAATGTGTCACGGCAAAAGCTAAAGTAATATGATAGAACAATCGCCGAAAACACGTATGTCAAAGAGTGAAAATTTTGGGCAAAACGAAAGCAATCTAACGTTTGACTCTCGTAAATATTTCAAATCCCCTGAAACGAAATGGGAAACTAATTTTGGTGCTTTAGTAATAGCTGGAGAAAAAGGAGCGGGCTCTTCTACTCTAGCAAAGGATAGGGCTGCTGCATATGATATTCCTGAATCAAAACTTTTGATGGTTGGTAATTATATCAGGGACAGAATCGAAGCTGAAACAGGTAGAAAAATACTTGGATTTGTTGACCGTGATCCTGAAATTGATTATGAAATTGATAGCATTGTAAGAAATATTGTCATGAAAGCTGCTAGACACAACCCTCATATCGTAGAAGCTCAACTTGGCGGACTTATCGCGCTTGATACATTAAAGAAAGCACATGCTGAAGGAATAAAACCAATGGGACCTGTTATTAAAGTCCTTGTGTGGGCACGTAAAGACATAAGAATAAAAAGAATACAAGAAAGAGAAGGTGGTATGTCTCTAAAAGACGTCAGGGAATTAACCCGAAATCGTGAGGAAGGCGACTTAGAATACTGGAAATCACTTTACCCTTGGATGGGTGATATTAACCCTCTTGAAAAAGGTGCTCGCGATGCTGAAGGAAGAAGAATATATGATTTTGAAATTGACAGCTCTGATTTGACTGTACAAGAAACAAGTCAAGAATTGCATGATTTTCTTGAGCCACTTGGGCTAGTGGAAGAAAAAAGAGACTTATTTCTAGGGTATCAGCGTCCTATAAATGGCAATTAGCACCCTTTATAAATCGCTTATCGGTTTTTGTATGTAACAAATATCGGCGGGTGCATATAGTCCCAATCCTCCCACTCCTCAATTATCAAGTTATTTTCAGGTTTTGAGTTAAGATTATCAGTTATTTTTCCCATTATCGCCAGTCCATGTTCTTCCCCGCAAGCACCCTTTCGATATTTGATAGAAGCATTTATATCAAGTCCGATTACCATTTCTACAGGTTGCATGCAGGTGGACTGAAAGGTTATTCCATCTTGCTGTATCTCTTCAATATAGCAACAATGAGGAAGCCCATTTGTTTTGCTATTTTTTAACCAATCTTTAAGTTCTTCTCTCTCTTTTGAATTCTCTCCAAACACATCCTCCTCTTTAAGAACCACAAACACCTCTCTCTTGGGTGAACGATGAACATAAGGAAGCATTTCGGGTTTTAAAACGCCGGGTATAATATTTTCGATTTCTTTCGTTACGGGGTTTTGGGTATAACTCATGGTAGTTTCCCAGAGATTGTGATAGGCAAACTTGTCCTTTACTGTTTCGCCAACTCCATTTTTGGCAAGGGTTAGTTTCTCGGATTTCATACTATCGGCTATTTTACCAAAATTATTTACTGAGGTCAATAAAAGTGTACGTGTAGTTCTCGTCACTACTTTTGCGCGTAGAATTTATTTTTTTGAATTCCGAATAATCCGGAAAAAATGCATCGGCTTCTTTGTCTTCTGCATCAACAGCGGTCAAATATATTTTGTCTGCAAACTGAATGGCCTGTTGGTAAATCTGTGCACCACCTATGATAAATATCTCTTCCCCACCTTCTACATCACGAGCTCTTGCTATAGCATCTTCGATAGATGAAGCTGCAATTACTTGATTGTTTGAATCACTAATGTTATTTGCATCTCGACTTATGACTATATTTGTTCTGTTAGGAAGTGCTCTTCCAATACTCTCCCATGTTTTTCTTCCCATAATTATTGGGTGACCATTTGTTTTTTCCTTGAAAAACTTCATGTCTTCAGGTATTTTGAACAACAATTGATTCCCTTTTCCTAGCTCTCCATTTTTTCCAATTGCAGCAATGAGAGATACTATTGAGTTATCCTTTGAATCTGACATGGTGAGTAAATTATACTGCAATAGGAGCTTTAATTGCAGGATGTGGATCGTAACCAACTACTTGTATATCTTCAAATTTGAATTTAAATATATCTTTTACCGATTTATTAAGCTTGACCTTAGGAAGTGGTCTCATGTCTCTTTTAAGCTGTTCTTTTACCTGAGAAAGATGATTTAGGTAGATATGCACATCGCCAAAGGTATGAATAAATTCTCCAGGCTTAAGACCCGTAACGTGCGCAATCATGAGTGTAAGAAGTGCATATGAAGCAATATTAAAGGGCACTCCAAGCAAAGTGTCTGCGCTTCTTTGATACAGCTGACAAGAAAGCTTTCCATTTACAACTGAAAATTGAAAAATTGAGTGACATGGTGGAAGGCCAGACTTTTTCATTTCTTCAATTTCTGCTGGATTCCATGCAGTTACAAGAAGTCTTCGAGCGGAAGAATAACTTTTTCCCGTTGCAACTTCTTTAATGTTATTTATTACATCTTTTATTTGATCTATTTCTCCCCCATCAAGAGTCTTCCAGTGTCTCCACTGTACACCGTACACAGGCCCCAATTCTCCCCATTTTGCCGCAAATTCCTTATTTGTTTTGATCTTTTCAACAAATTCTTCCATCTCCAAAATCTGTGTTTCTTTCCCTAATTCCTTATTCTTAATTCCTAATTCTAGACTTTGCTTGTAATACTTATATGGCCAGTCGTTCCAAATATTAACCCCATTATCAACGAGATACTTAATATTCGAAGACCCTTTCAAAAACCATAACAATTCATGGGTAATCCCTTTCATAAATACTTTCTTCGTTGTAAGTAGCGGAAAACCTTCTGATAAGTCGAATCGAAGCTGTCTGCCAAAAAGACCTATCGTTCCAGTTCCTGTCCTATCTTCCTTTTTAACACCATTCTTAAGAATGTCTTTCAATAAATCGAGGTATTCCTTTTCTGAGGTTACTATCTTATTCTTCTTTCTTGTACCCATACTCAATACTAAATACTAAATACTTTATTCAAAATACAAACTTTACCCTGTTGAACCAAATCCACCGCGCGACTTACTGCTCATACTTTTTACCTCCACAAATTCTGGTCTTTCAATTTTTACAAATACAGCTTGAGCAATTCTTTCCCCCCGCTCAACTTTTACGATTTTTTTTGTGAAGTTAAGGGCCTGAAGCTTTAGCTCATCCTCATCGCCTGAATAGTCTTGATCTATAACACCAACCCCATTTGGAATAAGAAGTCCTTTTTTAAGAGGCGTTGAGCTTCTTGGAAGCAAAAATAACCCATAGCCAACTGGAGTCTTTACAACAATATTGAGAGGAATAAGTCGTACTTCACCAGCTGGAAGTGTGACATTCTCCCGAGCAACCAAATCAAAACCAATAGACCCCTTTGTCTTAAATTCAGGCAATTCAAGTGTTGTATCAATTCTTTTTATCTTTACTTTCATCTATTTTTTTACGAAGCCTAAAACCTTTCAAGCTATTTCCTATACCTCTTCCCCGCTAGCTTCATTACTCTTTTCAGCAAGTCCTTTTGGACCGTCTCTACGTCACCCTCACCATCTACCATAGTAAACTCCTTTTCAAACTTTTCAGACAAAAGAGCATACGCGCTTTTTATTTTCGTAAGCTTTTCTTTCTTGTCATATATTTCTCCATGCTTTTCACTCTTGGAAATCCTTTTAAAGGCCTCTTTCACAGAAACGTCCAAAAAGAATGTAAAGTTTGGAGACATGAAGCGGTGATACATGGAAAGGATTGAAAATGCGGTTAAATAATAGTCAGGAGTACCACTTAAATCTGAAATCCCATATGCAACAGCAGACCAGAAATAACGGTCTGTCACAACGATATACCCCTTCTTTAAATACTTTTCCAATTCCCACTGATGCACCCCTCTATCTGCACAAAAAAGGTACTGTAGTGACAATGGAGGAACTTTTATATTACCTGCTAACACTTCTCTAATGAGGCGACCTGTTGGCTCGTCGGTTGGTTCTTTTGTGTAAATTGCTTTGTATCCTTCTTTCTTGAGGTTTTTAACTAATTCTTGAGCCTGAGTGGTCTTTCCGCTTCCGTCAATCCCCTCAACGGCAATTAAAATTCCGTTGAGTTTGTTTTTGTTAAAGCTTATCGAAAAACTAATTGGATACCGCATGAATTGAGGACAAGATATCCCATACTACCACAAGGGGAGTGGCACGTAAAGTGTTTTTTTGGTGTATACTAATGGCAGAAAATGAAGCAAATCTCAGATATCCTTAAAGACTTTAACCCGACTGAAGACAAATATATTTCTCGTGAATTTCAGAGTTACGGAATGTATTTAGCAGAGGAATTAAATGACTTTAAGCACAAGGCACTATACATAAAATTAGCAAAAACCGAGCATCGTTCAATACTTGAAAAAGCACTTTCATACTGCAAAGACGCAAAGGTTGACCGAAAAGGAGCACTTTTCATGTGGAGAATGAAACAATTAAAAGAAGGGGGCTCTCAGAAGGATCTACCCGAAAAAAAGAAGGCCAATCAAAGCTAAGCTTCGATTATAGTTAGGCTTTTAATTCGAGCTAAACTAAAACAATAAAATGAAAAATAAATTTGAACCGGTTTATACACTTGTTAGTAACATTCCGAAAGGGAAAGTTACAACGTATGGTGATATCGCAAAAAAACTCCATATGTCACCCCGCGTTGTTGGCTATGCCCTGCACAAAAATCCTTATGAAGGAGAAATTCCTTGCCATAGAGTTGTAAATAGAGAAGGAAGAATTGCCCCTAATTTTGCTTTTGGGGGACTTGGCATTCAAAAAAAACTACTTGAAGCAGAAGGTGTTAATTTTAAGGATGACAAACACGTAGATTTAGCAAAATATTTTGTATCTAATTTATAAACATGAAAAAACTTTTCGTTCTTTTCCTATTTTCTATTGTCTTTTGTCTGTTGTCTAACCCCGTATTCGCTCAAACAGAAATTAATACACAAGACGATTTTACAACTAACGTTTTAGATTCAGTCAACGACAGTATCATTGGCGAAAAAATACAAAAATTTTCATCCGATATTACAATTAAAAAAGATGGTTCAATCGAAGTGAAAGAAACAATAGTATATGATTTTACCTCACTTTCACGTCATGGTATTTTTAGAAATATTCCCTACACCATTCTTGATAAAAGCAAGAGATATGACATGACCTATACATTTAAGTCGGTGACTGATGAAAAGGGAAAAAAATACAAATACACAAAATCAAGACAAGATGAGCAATGGGTCTTAAAAATTGGCGACCCTAACAAAACCATAACTGGAGTGCATACCTATATAATTTCATATAGCGTAAAAGGCGCATTAAGATACTTTAAAGATCACGACGAGTTGTATTGGAATATTACCGGAAACGGTTGGAACATACCCATTAAAGAAACGACTGCAACAATTCTACTTCCTGAAGAAATTGCTCAACAGAAAATTCAGATGAAGTGCTTTACCGGTTCATACGGCTCTACAAAACAAAACTGTACTGGCACAACAACCGGACAAAAAACTGAATATAAAACCACACTCTTTTTAAATAGCTATGAGGGACTCACAACAGTTCTTGGCTTTCCAAAAGGAACAACAGCAGTGCTTCTTCCAACAGAATATGTTCCATTTTTCGAAACTCCCTTGGGCAAGATAGTTCTTGTGCTAATAGGTATTACTGCGGTGTGCTGGTATATCATTCTTCCGCTATATATAGTTATCAAGTGGTTTACCAAGGGACGTGACCCTGATGTTGGAAGAGCCGTTACTGCTGGATACGACGCACCTAAGGGTAGCAACAAAAAACCTCTTACTCCCGCCCAAACAGGCGCTCTATTGGACGAAACAGTCAATAAAAAGGATATTTTCTCAATAATTGTTGATCTTGCAAGAAGAGGATACTTACGCATTGAAGAAAGAGATAAAAAAGATTTTTACCTTATAAAGCTCCCGGTTACAGCAAAGGCTTCAAACCAACTTCTTCCTTTTGAACAAAAGCTATTTGACGCACTTTTCCCATCAGGAGACGAGTCTCGACTCAAGGATACCAAGCTCTATACAGTCATTCTAGATATTCAAACTCTTCTTTATAAAGACATGGTTGCTCAAGGCTATTTTATCAAAAATCCCCAAACCACACGAACCATATACACGCTTCTCGGAGTCGCTGGAGTTTTTACTTTTAACTTTGTTCTTGCTTTTGCGTCTTTTACATTTGGAAGACATATGCCAAAAAAGACGCTACTTGGTGCTTCACAAGCAAATGTCGCACGAGGACTTAAAAACTTTTTAACATCCCAAGAACGACAACTTAATTTCCAAGGTGACAAGCAAATTCTATTTGAAAAATTTCTTCCATTTGCCGTTGCTTTTGGAGTTGAAAAAGCATGGGCAAAGCGATTCGAGAGCTTTGACCTAAAGTCACCAGAATGGTATTCAAGCTACAACAACACTGGATTTAACAGCTATCTATTTGCCTCAAGTCTTGGCAACTCGTATAGCAACTTCTCTGCTTCTTCAACTCCCCCCTCTTCTTCAGGATCCGGCTTTTCAGGAGGCGGCTCATCAGGTGGTGGAGGTGGTGGAGGCGGCGGAGGCTCATGGTGATTAGCCGCAGTCTCTCGAAGCCTTGGCGAAGTGGTAAGACGGAAGCTGGTAGATTGACTATTTATTTATTGGGATTAGAATAATGGTATGGAAAGAGATCGATGGATAACTGATTCTATATCATCCTTGTATCCTCGTATTGAGGAGGACCAGAGATTTGAAAAAACAAAGAAAGAAATCCTAAACTCGACAGCAATTCCCATACAGCTTGTCCATCACAACGCAATGCTTCAAGAACAAGGTTTTCGTGATGGAGATATTAGAAAAGGTGTTTCCGAACTGTTAGCAACAGGCAAACTTAAAATGAATCAAGACAGAACTATTCGGAAAACAACGGACTACCAACTGGAGTTCGACTTAAATACTACACACATCTCCCCTGAAGACTAGCTAAAAAAACTTATTTTTTCTGAAGCTTAAATATCGCCTCTACTTCTGTTAATGTTGTAGCATCTGTTGGCTTCCTGTCATCACGAAAACGCTCAAGCCGTGGGAAGCGCAATGCGTACCCTGCTATGTCTACATCGAAAGCAGATCCTGATTTTGAGGGCTTCATGATTCTTCCGGCTGTATGAATCGGTGAGCGCGTCAACTCATCGGCTCGAATCTCAACTACAATATCAGGCTTTACCCATACATCAGGCTCAAGCCATTTATCAACATCGTAGAGTGCCGGCTGCGCTTTTGATTTCAACTTGTCTCCTCGCTTTGCTAACTCCTTCCATTCCTCATCAGTGAGTCCCGTTCCAACCTTTGCAATTGTTAGAAATTTATCCTGCTTCTCATCATAAATTCCAATAAGAAATGCTCCAATTCCAAAGCTTGTCCTCTTTCCCCGACCGTAATAATAGCCCATTACGACACAATCTATCGTGTCATTTAGTTTTGACTGATAACTCCTCTTTAATTTTATCCATGACCAGCCGCGAGCTCCAGCTTGGTATACTCCATCAAGCTTTTTTGCCAAAATTCCTTCAAGCCCATCTGCAATACATTTATCAAAATAGTTCTCAATCTCTTTGCCATCATCAAATGTTCTTTCCTCCGCTGGATAAAGAACAGAGCCCTCTTTCATAAGCTTTGAAAAGGCTTTTCTGCGCTCTGTATACGCTTTGGGGATCATATTCTCACCATTGAGATACAAAACGTCAAAAACCATATATTTTAACGGGATTTTACGAGCCATTTCCTCTATATCGTACTTCCTTTTTCTTTGAGAAGTTAATTGAAATGGGAGGTACTCATTTGTAGATGGGTTGTATGCAATCGCCTCTCCCTCAAATATTGCTTCTTCTGCTTTTATTTGCTCAAGTATACCTTTCTCAACATCAGGGTACATGAAAGTCACTTCCTCAAGACCTCTTGTAAAAAGTTTTACTTTGCCATTGCGAAAATGTGCCTGAATTCGAAACCCATCAAATTTTGGCTCGACAGCACATTCACCAATCTTTTCAATTATCTCTTGTCCTGAAGAGAGTCTTTCGGCACGGGCCATCAAAATAGGAGTACCAAATGCTGGCTTTGTGCTATTCAATCCCTCAACGCCTTTCTCCTTAATGATTTTTCCAATAAATCCCAAGTCTGGTCGTATGTTGTAAGCCTTCTCAATTATAGGACGGTGAGACTTATCTTTTGAAAGCATCCACGAAAGCGAATCAAGAACTGTCATATCAGAAAATCCAAGCCTTAATTTTGCAACCGGTATTCTAGCGATATATCTACTAGAAAGAGAATCCGCATTCTTAAGGAGATTTGATAGTGTATCAACTTTTTTATCAACACTTCCAGTTCCTCCATATTTAGTAAGCTTTTCTAACTCTCCAAAAACGTCAGAAATACTCATTCTTGTCCTCTGTCCGCTGTCCGCTTCGCTTAATTTTTCAGCAAGTTCTCCAATATCTCCAACTCTCTTAAACTGCTCCATAACATCCTTCACTTCCTTTTCAAAAGCCAGAGCAAGAGCCTTTATGATCATCTTATCGGCCATTCCAAATTCGGTGTTCACATATAACGGCGCTACTCTTCCTTGCAATAAATACATGACTTTATCAAAGTCTGAAACCTTTACTTCTTTGAATAAATCCGATAAAAGAAGTGTCATGTCGTTGCGAGAAGATGTGTTTTCCAGCTTTTGTAAATACTGTGATAGATCTTTAAATGTCATAGTTGCTGACTTCGTTTTTCTAATTCATTTTTTGTATTTTCGATTAACCCCTCAATTTGTGATAGCGAAAATGGCTTCTGAATATATCTATCTATACCTTTTTTTCTTAACTGCTCAACTTCAACACCTTCGTATTTCCTACCAGAGATAAGAGTCGTTTGTATTTCGGGATACATTCTTCTCACTGCTACTAGAAAATCCTCACCATTCATCCCCGGCATATCCCTATCAGAAACAACGAGTTGATACTTCGTTGGGTTTGACTCCAACTCTCTTAATCCCTCTTGAGCGTTAGGGACAGACTGAAAGTTAATACCCAACATACCAAATATCTTTTCTTCCAAGATTCGCATGGAAAGGTCGTCATCTGCACCCAATACATGCAACCCACCTACTCCCTCTGTCTCAATTCTTTTCTTAGGCTTATTAACTTCCATATACTATGCCATCAGGTATTTTACACCCTTAGTCTTTCCCCTCTTCACGATAATACCTTTCTTAACCAAATCTTGGACTTCACGAAGAACAGTGTCCTCAGAAACGGTAGAAAAAAGATTTAAAAATATCTTGTTCTCAATATATCCAATCTCTTGTATGTATTCGATTATTTTAAGCTGGCGCTCTGTGAGCATGACAGGTGTGCCTCCCAACTTTCTCTTTAAATTCGTATCAATTGAAATGTTCTCAATCTTCTCTTTAATTTTTGAGAGCTCGACTGCAAGACACTGAGTGAAATATTCAAGCCATACAGTGACATCTCCATTGTTTTTGACAACACTTTGCAGTGCACCATAATATTCTTCAGGATTTCGGTCAAAATGCTCCTCGATTGAGAAAAATTCCCGCACATCATACTCTTCTTTGAAGAGTACAAGCATGGAAAGAGCCCTCCCCACTCTTCCATTTCCGTCTAAAAAAGGATGAATACGTACAAATTCGTAATGAACTATGCCAGCCTTAAGAACTGGGTGCATTTCTTTTTCTTCTTTAATAAACTCAACCAAATCTTTTATCTGCCACTCAACCTCAACTGCTCGTGGAGGCCTAAAAGAAACTTCACCAGTGATACTGTTTCGAATAACAACCTCTTTTTCCCGAAGCTTTCCACCTAACCCCTCATCTAAAATCTTTTCAACAACTATTTTGTGTAACTCAATAATTGAATCCACATCAATGGTGTCCCCCTTTTTCTTGCCAATATACTCAACCACCTTCCGGTAATTTATAACCTCCTGAACGTCCCTATCACGAGCAACAATTCTCTCCCCATCAAGTACTTTTTGCACTTGAGAAAGCGATAATTCATTGCCTTCTATATGGGTTCCGTAATGAGTGGTACGCAGAATTGCCTCATCCTGAAATTTTTTCTCCCAGTAGGGAAGAAGAGGTGCATGCATGATTATCTCCTTTGCAGCTTCAATTTCACCGATTTGCTTGAGGATTTTGTTAGTAATTTGAAAAGCGGGAGTATACATACTTATTTATTATAACGTACGTTCTAAAAGCAAATCTTTGCCTTTTAATTTAAGTTTTAGTATTATACGTGAAGGAGTATCTAAATCAAACGGTATGGCAAAGAAAAAAACACCAGAAAGTAAGAAATTACACATTGAAGTGGTAAAACAAATGTTATCTCTTGCAACCGCTGGGTTTGGACTAGTGGCAGCACTTGCATGGAATAGTCTTATTCAAGAATTCGTAAATGAGTATGTTAAAAAGTGGGTTCCAGACGGTGGTAAATTTACAACATTGCTTATGTACGCTCTTATCGTAACAATACTTGCAGTTGTTGTGACGCTACAACTTTCCAAGCTGCTCGGCAGACTTGAAAAGGATAAGTAATGAATTTAGTCTATCTAACTCTTAAAAACTTCCGAAATCACAAGTCGGTCAAGTTCACATTCAACGAAACGACCGTCATCATTGGCAAAAACACCATTGGTAAAACAAGCATTCTTGAAGCAATTCATTTTCTCTCACACGGAAAAAGTTTTAAGGCAGACAAAGACATTGATGTTATAACTGAAGGAAACAATTTTACCAAGGTTGATGCAAGAATTGAGGAAAGCGATGGAAAAACATTACTTGCAGTTATAGTGGCACTTCGTGAAGGAAGAATGTCAAAGAAATTCTTGGTAAATAATGTTGCCCGCCGCCAAGTAGAATTTGCCTCCCATTTCACTTCAGTTCTTTTTACCCCAGAAGATTTGGAAATTATTACTGACTCTCCTTCCTTAAGAAGAAATTACATTAACTCCATTCTTTCCCAAAGCGACAAAAGATATCGAATGTCTATAAATATCTATGAAAAAGCACTGCGCCAACGAAATAAAATGCTATGGCTAACAAGAGAGGGTAAGAAGTATTTTGGAGAGGCTGAATTTGAGTATTGGGATAATATTTTAATTAGTAATGGACAGCAGATAACGGATGCTCGAGAACAGTTTGTAAATTACGTAAATGAAGCCTCAAAAAAAGTCTTCCCCTTCACTCTCTTTTATGACAAAAGTATAATTTCTCGCGAACGGCTTGATAAATATTTTATGGAAGAAAGAGCTTCGGCCCAAACACTGGTGGGACCCAACAGAGACGACTTTTTCTTTTTCTTCCCAGACACTAAGCGTTTTATCTCAGAATTCGGATCAAGAGGCGAACAACGTCTCACTATTTTTCAGATGAAAATACTTGAGACGCAATTTTTAAACGACAAAACTGAAATAATCCCCGTACTTTTACTTGATGATATCTTTTCAGAACTTGATGATGCAAATATTCATAAAGTATTGGAGCTTTTACCCTCACAACAAGTGATAATCACTACCACGCACAAAGAATTTGTGCCAAAAAAAATTTATGACCGTACTGAAGTGAAAATAATTGAACTTTAGACTATTTTAACATCCAATAATTTTCTCCTCTAATTAATTGTGTCAGATTGTTTGCGTATGGGGGAACACCTTGATACCAACGCTCCCATTCACCATACTCATTTTGCCTTGCAATTGCCCGAGTGTTTGAAAAGTCGGGATTTGAATATAGAGACCTCCATTCAGTCCAATTCCATCCCTCATTTAACGGAAGTCCATAAATTGCCTGTAACCCTTCTCTGTCTGTATCAGTCAATTCACTAATAATTGTACCGTATGTTGGCTGTGACATAACAGTATCCCAAGTTACGCTATGCGCCAACCCCAAGCAATGACCGATTCCATGAGCCGCAATTCCAATTCTCTCTTCAGGAGATACCGAGTCAAGATTGTAGAGTTTTACTATTGACCTCTCAATAATCCCAGGCTCACCTTCTTTTCCATAATGCTCCTCGATACCCAACAAGTTGGGACGGTCCACAGGCGGATTACTAAACACAGAAATGGTAATTTCCTGTCCCTTTACAAAGTCGATATTTGCTGCACTTTTCCACATTGCGACAGCTTCATCCACAATATCTTCATATCCAGACTGCACAGTTACCCCAATCGGACCCTTCATTCTGTCGCCTGTTAACCGAAATGCATTATTCTCTGCATTAAGCTCCTCGCTAAAAGATACAGGTCGCATCTGAATACTTGCAACACTACAGTCAGTAGTAAATGATTTTTTTTCTATACCTCCAGAGCATAGATTATTCTCTCTATGAGAATTCAGATTTGCTTGCTTAAAAACAAAAGGCAAGCCTGCAGCCCTTAAAATATCTCTTCTTGTATATTTTTTTGAATTCTGGATATTTTCGTTATTCATAATAAAAGGCTTTTCATTACTTTTGGAACCTCATCAGCTAAATCTGAAGCATTATAGTACAAACCCACGCTTTGCTCAAGACTCTCACCGGCTTTTTTATTAATATATGATGCAGCACAAGCTGAATCAAAAGCATCATTTTTTGAATATAAAGCAGCGGTAAGCCCAGCTAACACATCTCCCGTTCCGCCTTTAGTCATACCCGCATTTCCACCGGACACTGAAACAACTTGCGTAGGTGAGGCTACAATGTCTACTTCTCCTTTTAGATTTATTACACAATCAAACTTCTTTGCCATATCACTTACCTTGTCCTCCTGAGGCACTGCTGAAGGATCTAGATTCTTCGTTTCACTCAGAATGACATTGCCAAAAAGTCGTTCAAACTCCCCTTGATGAGGAGTTAATACGGGAATTTGTTTTAAACCCAACAATACTTCCGGTTCTATTGTTTGCAAACTTCCCCCATCAATTACCCATTTTTTGTAAGGATACTGCTTTAAAAGCCTCTCAGTAATTTCTTTCGTATCATCATCCCCCTCTTCTTTCCCTTCGGGACGAGGCATACCGGGACCTATGAGTATAACGTCTGCTTCCTGAATGTATGAATCGATTTGTCGTCGTGGAATTACTATACCGTTTCTAAATTCACTTTTTGCCTGTTTTACGATTTCGTTATTTTCTTCAGTCGAACAATAGAAAACCATATCCACTATTCTTGAAGCGATTTGAAGTGACCAAAGAGAGGCCGCGTGGAATAATTTTGAGCCTCCTATGAGCATCACTTTTCCGTTTTGTGCTTTGTGAGAATCAGAAGAAGGAACATAAAGTTTTTTGAGAAGGGATGGGTCAAACTCTGTCATATATTAGTTAATTTTTAAATCCAAAATTCAAATTTAGAATCAAATTTAAATGAATAAAAATCAGAATTACCTAATCTTAAGCCATTCATTAAAAATTGTAAATTTCAAATTAAAAATTGCGAGTGATACGAAGCTACTAGTCTCCTTCAACCGTGGTGCCTATGAAATCTTTACCGTCTAGGTAGTTTTGTAAATTTTCAAAATTAGTTCCCTTTAAAATTATTGCAGTGAGCCCCAACTCTTCAGAATGACGAGCTGCAACTGGATCGAATGGTGCATTCATACCAGGGGTCCATTCGTCCCCAACTATTTTTCTAAATTCTGACCATGTGGCCTTTTTTATGAGCTTTGCGTCTGGAAATTGACGAGGGTCTTTATCATAAGCTGCCTCAATATTACTCATATTTATAATTGTCTTCACATCGTAGTCTTCACAAACTAAAGTGGCACAAAAGTCTGTTGACCATCCGGGTTTCCATCCGGATGCAACTACCACACTCTCTTCAACTTTTCTAATAATTTCATAGTGCTTAAGTACGTATGGGTGTGCAATTTCTCGAAAAATCGTTCTGATGAGTTGGGCATTTAGCCTTGTCGCATGTATTCCCAACCAGTCCAAGTCATCAGGTGTCAATTCATGACCCACTACCTCTCTTCCTGCATCCCGATACTGACGCGCAATGGTGCCTCCCCCCACAACAATGAAAAATTGTCTGTCTGGATTTTCTTTAATACTATTTCTTATGAATTGATTAAATTTGGAGAGGAAGTCGACGTCAATTCCATTTGGAACAACGAGAGAGCCACCGAGAGAGATTACAATTTTTTCTTTTTTGTTACTTCCCATATCGTATGACCGAAAAAAAACAGGTCTTGCAACCTGTTTGAGGCGGGTGCTTACTCAAAAGCTTTCCCATACTATAGCAAAAAACATTTTCTTGCGCAACGAGATGAATTTACCAATTGCTATAGTTCCCTAAAGGATATTGCTTGACAATAAGGGTATATTTTGGTTTTATAGTTAGTATGGCAATTCGGGCTGCAAAGAAAACTACGGTTACTACCAACATCATGAATACTCCACTTCAAACACTCGCTACTCGTGCGATGTATGTCATTTTGCTTTTTGCCTTTCTTGCTATCGGATATCTTCTCGGGAGTATTTTTCCGCTTGAAGGTAAATCAATTCGAAGCATTGGAAGCACAACAACCGCTCCAGAAGCAGGTACACAAGCAGCAGCGCCTCAACAACCCAGTGCTCCAGACCCAGAAAAAGTACTGAAGGATCTTAAAATTGGTCACCTTCCTGTTGAGGGGGACAAAAATGCAAAAGTAACTATAATTGAGTTTTCTGACTTTGAATGTCCATTCTGCGGAAGATTCTATCAAGATACACTACCACAAATCAGAAAAGATTATGTAGATTCAGGAAAAGTAAAGATTTACTTCAGACACTTCCCTCTTGATTTCCATCCGAGAGCAAAACCACTCGCAATTGCCTCTGAATGTGCAAATGACCAAGACGCTTTTTGGAAAATGCATGACAAAATCTTTGAAAATAGCGCAACTGTTTCAACGGCCACGGATGATACCATCAAGCAATGGGCGGGTGAATTAGGCCTTAACACTGGTACATTTAATAGTTGCTTTGATGCAAAGGAGCATGAAGACCTCGTCAACGAAGATCAGCAAGCAGGTGCTGCTGTTGGGGTCTCTGGAACCCCAACCTTTTACATAAATGGCCAACAGCTCGTTGGAGCACAACCTTATGCCTCCTTCAAAGCTATTATTGACCAAGAATTGGCAAAGTAGCATACTTAAAATCCTGTGAGAACACTTCTCTTTCTTTTGAAAGTATTACTGTCTGAAAGTAAAAATAATGGCTTTATTCTTAAAGCAATTCTTTCCTCAACTGTATATATAACGACAGCCTTAATAATTGTTAATTACAAATCTTATACCAGCTTTATTTTCAATGACTACCCTATTCTAGCAAAGTTCAAGATAATGGCACTAATATTTCTTGGCACCTATCAAGCGATGACTACTCGAGATATTTTCCTCCTTATTATTATTGGATTGCTTTTTGGCTTGAATATTGCCCTAGTTATTAGCAAGATTAAGTTTCTAAAAAAACAAGGAAGCGTCCACCTTACGTTTGGGGTAGGACTTCTAACACTTGCGGCAACCGGGTGTGCTTCGTGCGGCCTCTCACTTGTCTCCCTCGTCGGTCTTACGAGTGCTCTTGTATCACTACCTTTTCATGGATTAGAACTGTATATACTGTCAATTTTTATTCTTTTAACATCACTTTTCTACAATCTTCAAACCCTCGTTGTTGTTTGCAAAATCCCTCGACATTGAACTTTACAGCCGTCCACCATATAATGTCCCCATGAAAGAACAACATGCTCCACAAACTGAGGTGGACGCCATTATGAGCTGTATTGAGAAAAACCTAACTATAGACAAAAGCTCACTAAAACTTGGGGGTACAATCGAGTCAGCAATGAAAAGATTTGAAGAATTACATGCAGAAACGGCTCAACATTGCCTGAGAGTTGGACTGTTATCCGCAAGAGTTGCAGAGAGACTGCATTTTAACGCCAGAGATAAGGTTGATGTAACGCTATCTGGTTTTTTCCACGATATTGGAAAAGCAGCTGATGTATTGCTTGTAGAAAATCGACTTTCCGAAAAAGAAATTGACTATGTAAAAAATCAAAAACACGCTCAAGTGGGTGCCTCGCTTCTTTCAAATATGAACTACCCAAAAAAAATTGTTGAAATAGTTCAAAAACATCATGATGAAAACAAGTGGTTTGAGAATAAATTAGCTCTTTCGACTCAAATCGTCATGGCCGCTGATAGGTTTGATGCAATTCAAGCTGAACGGTGGTACAAACCAAGCACGGGATTTGAACAAGCATGGTTAAAACTAAAACCCAGCTTTGGCATCAGTTTTGATCCAATGCTTGAAAAACCATTTGAGAAAGCAATATATAACGAATAACTGAGGTTCTTACTTTTGACACGTTTCGCAATAAAAAGTACCACGACCTACCAAATATATCTTTTGTACCACGCCACCATCTTCTCTAACACATGGTTTGTTTTTTCGTCCATAGATTAAGAAATGATTTTGATACTCACCCTTTTGCCCCAAGACGTCAACAAAATTAAGCTCTGAGGAGCCTCTATACTTCATCCCTTTTTCCAAAACTTTTAAAATTGATGCAAAAAGAGTTTTGATTTCTTTGTCATTTAGCTCTTTTGCCTTGCGCCGTGGGTCTATCTTTGCCTCAAAACAGGAATCATTTGCATAGATATTCCCAATCCCCCCAATTTTTGTCTGCTCCATAAGTAAAGCTTTTATCGGAAGGTTGGATTTCTTAACGATTGTTGAGAACATTTCTTCTGTAAGAAGTGGCGTATCAGAACCGGGAGAAGGAAAAGGCTCTGGACCAAGTGTCTTAAAAAAAGGCAACGCTTTAATGTCTGAAAGTGGTTGAATTTTCATCCATGCAAAACCCCTAACCTCTTGAAAGTACAAATGCTCGTTTTTGTTAAGAATAATATCTACTCGTGTGAATTTATTAGGAACAGTTGAAGGGGTTGGTTTTAGTACTTCAAGATCCTTATTTGCTTCGTTTCTAAAAATAAGCTGCCCTGTTAATTTAATATGAAATGCTAGGCAGAACCCATTATCAAGTTCTATAACAATGCCCTTTGCATAGCGTTTTATGTCCTTAATTGTCCCACCTATTATATTCTTGACTTCCCCTGTCAAAAGACTGGAATCAATAACATTAACATCAGTTATTTTCTTCCCTTTCGCATATTTCTGTAGTCCTAGCTTTACTGTTTCAACCTCAGGTGACTCTGGCATAATGTTTTGTGAAAAATAAACCTCCCTGCCCTTCCGTAGCTTTAGCGAAGGAGGGTGGTAATTCCGGCATGGTTGTATTTTAACGTATCTTTACTATAATTTCCTTATGAGTGAAGGCGAAGCAGATGCATCTTCTGGTAAAGCAGCTGGAATTCAAATGGACCATCCACCTACAGATTGGGAGTTTGATAGTAACAACGAAAAAGCTAAGGAAAAAGCTTATGAGGAATTTTACAAAGTACTAAATCTCCTACGCCTCCACGAAGAATTTTAAACGTTCTCGACAATTTTCTTTATTTTTCTATCAAATTCCTTCTCTGAAAATTTTTCGGCTTGAGCGATGCAGTCTTCCCTTAGCTTGTCATCCTGAACTTGTTTCAGGATCTTTTCAAGTTTAGTAAGACATTCATTAAGACACTCAGGTGTATTTTCATCATAAAACAGGCCCGTCGTACCCTCATCTACCGTTTCTTTTACTCCTCCTGAACGAAAAGCTAATACTGGTGTACCAACCCCCATCGCCTCAACAGGTGTTATGCCAAAATCCTCATCGTATGAGGCAAATAGAAAAGCTTTTGCCTTGTTCATCAATTCAAATTTTTCATCATCACTTACTTCCCCTACAAACTCAATGTTCTTCTTTGCCAGTTGCTTTAGTTCTTCCTCAAATCCAGCAAACCCTTTTCCAAATATCTTCAGCTTTTTGCCATTTTTATTAAAAGCCTTCACAATTACATCCATTCCTTTTGCCCTTGCAAGTCTACCCCCAGCCAGAAAATAGGTTTCAGGTTTTGTTGATTGGTTCATAGCAATTACATTTGGAATAGACACAGGAGGGTAAACCACTACCGCATCTCTTCTATAGAATTTTTCAATTCGTCTCTTTACTTCTTCAGAGTTTGCAATGAATTGGTCAACGTTCTTTGACGCCTCAAAATCCGTCATTCTTAAGAAGTGGTTAGCTAGAAGCGCAGCACCGTAAAAAAGCTTATTCTTACGCCACTCGCGTGCAGTTGCGTACCCATAAAGATATCTGGGAGGCGTATGGGTATAGGTTATAAGTTTTGCCTTACCTTTCTTAACTAAATTTGGGAAATAAGCACCAGTTTGAGAAACAAGAATAACATCATAGGCAGATAAATCCAAAGTCTTAAATACCCTCGGAGACAGTAGTCTTAAGGGAGAAATAAGCTTGTGCTTGAAAGGAATCGCCTGAAACCATGTAGTCTTAATATCATAATTCTCAAACCTTTCCCTATGAGGACCCAAAAATTCAGGTGCATATAAAGACGTATAAATATCAGCCTTAGGAAAAAGCTTGATAAGTTCTTCCAAAACCCGCTCTGCCCCACCGTATTCTTTTATGTAGTCGTGTACTATTGCAATTTTCATATTAAGTGATGTTAAGAATATACCATTAATTCTTGTGCTGCGTACTCAACTCCACCTTTTTCCAAGTCTTGACTATATTTTGGAGGATTGAGCATAAGACGCAACAATGCCTCCCCGCGAGACACACCAAGCGTTTGTAAGGCAAACATCGCATTTGAAACAAAACTATGGCCGTCAATGTATTTCCCTACGGTTGGACTAGATGACCTCACCTGTTCAGATGAACTAATGATACCAAGGTGCTGTGCCATTAAGTCGTCACCCCTTAATCCCTTCATAAGTCCCAGCACTTCGAATGTTCCCCATTCTGCAATCCCTTCACTCACAACACCATATGTTTTGTTCATATTCTGAACAATAGTTTTTAAATCAGTACCAAACTTGAAAACACTATCATCTATTAAGTTTTTATCGTACATAGCAAAAAGCATACTCATGCTAACTTCTCCTGCTAGGGCTTGCGCCGTATTGCAAACATTTCCGATTGTTGGGTTCGTTTGATCATACAAAGCGTGCATTGACTCATGCAGGGTGGTTCTAAAATTAGATTCAGAATTCTTTTTAGGCCTAAAATAATATTCGTTCTTGGAATGGTTGTATTGCCCGCTAGAATTGCTTGCTTTTAAAAGTTTTCCCTCCTTCCAATAGCGTAATCTATTAACAAAGTGCATGGGAATTCCCTTGGGGGGACTTTTAAACTCAAGCCCTAGATGATGTGTGATTAGTTCATGAGGTTTTGCATCTTTTTTTACCTCAAGGTTTGGTATTCCTTCTCCGCTTTCCATAGAAATTGATTCTATAAAGATTGTAACTGTTCAATTCTCAAATCTAAAAATGATTCAATAACAATATCAGGTGTATGCTCGTCTGGATACTCCCCTTTGTGGTTATTGTAAGTATCTACTCGCTCATCCTCGTAAATCCTTCCCAGCCTCGCTTGCAGCTTCGGCCGGTAGAATACAAACTTCATTCCGGCAATTTTAGCCCCAATTCTATCATTGTGAGAGTCTCCAACGACAACACAGTTCTCACTCGCAACTCCTAACTTTTCAGCTACTAAAAGAAACGTGTCAGGGGCGGGTTTTCCATTTTCCACATCATCTGCACATACTACTGCTTCAAAAAACTCAGACAACCCACAATATTCAAGCGCAGTATTAGAGGACTCACGCGTAGAACCTGTTCCGACACCCACTTTTATCCCATTTTCCTTAAGCGCTTTTATGAGCTGAACTACCCCATCAATTGGTACTGGCGGAGAGCTTTTCAATAGTTCAAAAAATACTTTCAGTTGGTACTCTCTGTACTCTTCAAACGTTATTGAAAGGTTGTTTTCTTCACTAATTATCTTAAACAAGTCTTTGGCCCTCATTCCCGCATATTGATGTTTTTCCTCGTAAGTATATGTTTTTGTTCCACCAAAATGCAGAATGGTTGCATTAACAGAATCAGTCTTTAGGTATTCAGTATCAACCAATACTCCATCTTGATCAAAAATCACAGCTTTAAGTATCATAGTTATATCTAAATAGTTGCTTGGCTAGATGGCTACATGGATTGCTAATCGTTAAAATAGTTTTATGGTCACATGGATCTAAAAGCCATTCAGTCATTCTAACTATATTACTATTCAATTACCAAACCATTTGTTCTCATAGTAGCTTCATTTGCCCCTTATTCTCCCCAGTAAATTTCCCTTTTCCAGCAAATATTTCATCTACCCGTCTTGGCAATGTATGGAATTCCTCTTTTGCAAGGGAATCTTTAAAGTCCTCCAGCTGAATATTGCCTATTTCACACTCTTGAATATGAAAAACGAAAGGCACGTCAGTCAAAATTGTAGCCAATTTGTGGGCAAGAATGCATGCATCATGTCCGTCAATCAGCTTTTGGGCTAACTTAGGATTTCCTACCATAATATTATCCAAATTCTTATAAATTCCCTCTATATTCTCATAGTCATTTATAAGCTTTGAAGCTGTTTTGGGTCCAATTCCACTAACGCCTGGGTAATTATCAGACGCATCCCCCATTAAAGCCTTCAGATCTATGATTTGAGGAGGATTAATACCGTATTTTTCCCGCACTTTATCCGCATCCATTATACTAACCTCTGAAATCCCCTTTATTGGCATGAGTACTTTTGTCCTGGTATTTACCAACTGAAGCATATCACGGTCACCTGTTACGATATACACAACTTCCCCTTTTTCTTTTGCAAGGTGTGCAATAGTTCCAATAATATCATCAGCCTCATAACCGTCGACTGCGTAGGTTGGAATACGAGCTTTCTGGAGTATTTCTATTATTTTCTTAAACTGACTGGAAAGCTCTCCTTCCATTTTTGGACGTTGGGCTTGGTATCCAACATAAAGCTGCTGGCGAAAGGTGGGCTTTGGTCTATCGAAGGCAATTGCAATGTGTTTTGGTTCTAACTGCTGAATTACTTTTAAAAGCATTGAGAAAAACCCATACGTTGCCCCAGTTGGCGTACCGTCTTTTTTCTTAAAGAAAGGCATGGCGTGATAAGCTCTGTGGACAATTGCACTTCCATCGACAAGGACGAATATATCTTTCTTGAGGTCTTCTTCCATAAAATGAATTATAACAGTTTTTAGCCACGAAAAAGGGGCGCCGTGCAAAATGCACGACGCCCCCGAGCGGCACGCGTTGCGGGACACAAATGGCCCGAGGCTCTATAAGCCTTGTCGTATATAACGACCGCGTGTCGAAACTGACTGAAGGATTGCGCCGCGTATACCGCTTTCTAGGGAGCTGACCCTGCACACATGTCGCAGCCTGATAAAAATCAGACCAAGGCGACCAACAGCTATTTACGGGTTAGCGTTTTGCAATCCTGACCGGAGCGACAAAAATTATATTAAAAAGGTGACTTACATCACCCACCAGGCGAGCGGCAACGCCGCTGCAGCATTTTATTGCTGGCAACAACTTGCACTAGTCCTACCTCCTGCTCAACGCGAGCTGTCAAGGCGAATTCAGAACAATCCCTTCGGACGTTCGAATTTACATCAGCGCAGCAGACCTGCAATACAGCAAGTAACACACCTCCAGACGCATGATAGCGCTTATGGGGACATGCCCCGGTCGAATGCTATAAATTGGACTTTTCAGTTCAAAACAGCTTCGGTCGGACTCCTGCACAATGGCGAGTATGGTATAAAGCCTCTCCTTTCAATTTCCTGAATCACGCAGCATTCGTATGCAGAATGGTGCGAATATCAGAAAGCCAGGCCGGCGGGCGCCTTAGCGGCCGCGGGGCTCGGTTTCGAGCCGGATGGGGAAATTCATGAGAACCTTTTCGAGCATCTGCTGGACTTTGGTCATGGGCCACCTCCTGAGTGAGAGCACTTGATGTAGAAATTGCTGGGAGAAAAACTCCCCTGCCCATTCCTCTGGACAGTTAACCAACCTTTTACAAAAACCCCTGTTGGGGTGCAAGAAGGTATCTAGCGCTTACATCTTAATTACTCCTTTTTATCTCTTCGATAAGTGATACCATCAATCCAACAAGTAAAATACTTATAGGTTGACATGGTACCTCTAGCGAAGGCATTCAAGCATCAAAAAATTTCTTTGGGGCTTGAGCGCCTCCGCTATTTTTTCAGTCAATTTGTAAAAGAACTGTTAAATACTTATCGCATGCAGCAAATGCATAGAGTTATATTTAACAAACGTGTCATTATACTACAGGATATATTATTTGTCAAGTGAATGATTTTAGAGGGCCTAGTAGAGAGCTCAAATTGCTTTGAGCTCTCCATGTTGAATTGATTCTGAAATTGGCAGAGAGCTACCCTAACTATTCGGCCCCACAGACCAGTCGTGAATACTCACGAAAATCATTGGGGGAAAGTTGCGATTGGTCAGACCGTAGTCTGAAAAAGATATTCGCCTGTGGATAAGCTCCTCAAGCACCAGTCGCTGTTGTTGTGAGGCAATAATGCTGCAAATGAGCCTTTTTCCTTCGTATGATGAAGTTACAGGCTCAAATATAGCACTGACGGCCTCCTCGCACAGTTGTGCAAATGTTAGAATGCGCTCATCTGGGAGCACTTTGTAGGTGCGCCTCAGAGACTGCGCACATGCTGACTTGACTTGCAACTCCAAGCTAAGGGGCACGCCTGAGCGTGACCTAGTTTGAATGGGGATAATAATTGATGGTAATGACTCCGGAATAACTTCCTTTTTCTGTCGCATGAGACAACTTTTAAAGGAAATTGGTTGCCATGAAAATAAGGCCAACTTTGACTCCTTCTCCCAATTTTTACTGCAAATTTGGACAGCACACCCTTAAAGAAATTTCCTCCTTTCAGTAATCAATTTTGAATGTACTTTCAAGTACTTTTGAGCTTGCAAATTGCTCTGAATGCTTGAATAACAAAATGTATTATAGCAAAAAATCCAAAAAACTATGAGCTCAATTTTAGCTAAAGATGGTCGAGGGGTTTTCTTCCGTAGCGTTCCTTTGAAAGTCGTATTACCGTTTCTCTATTGTCATTCTTAAGACTTGGAGGTGGAAGCGTTTTTGCAGGGAATGGATTTGAAGACATACCATCAATGCAAAGCTTTAGTACGATTTCATGCTTTCCTAAGGACACCAAATCATTTTGCGTGTAAATTCCAGCGTATTCCTGTTGAAGAAGAGCTGCATCCCCCGCTCCGGTCACGAATGAAACCAGTGTCCCAGCGTTTCCAAAAATAGCCTTTTGAATAGTAACATCCAACTGATCAATGTATTGGTTGGCAAGCGTAATAGCCAAACGGTACTTTCGAGCTTCCGAAAGAATTTTGATAAATGAACTCGTAGCAAAATTCTGAAACTCGTCAACATACAAGAAGAAGTCTTTTCTATCCTCTTCCTTCATAAAAGCTCTATTCATCGCAGCCAACTGAATCTGGGTAATAATCATGGCTCCAAGAAGTGAAGCATTATCTTCTCCTAATTTACCTTGAGAGAGATTAAGAAGCAGTATTTTCCCGCTATTCATAATATCTTCAAGGTCAATTGTCGATTTTGGACTTCCAATGATATTACGTATCATCTTTGAGGATACGAATTGTCCTATTTTATTTTGAATGGGTGAAATAGCCTCAACTCTCAATTTATCGGTCATCTTGTCAAATTCGTTATCCCAGAAATTACGTATAACAGGATCTGTAATCATAGGAACAACACGGTCGCGGTACCCTTTTTCGGATAGAATTCGTAGCGCATCTATCAAAGTCGTATCAGGTATCTCGAGGAGTGAAAATATAGTATTTCTCAATATGTATTCGAGTCGAGGACCCCAGCTGTCTGCATAAATTTTTGCAAAAATTCCAACGATTCCTGAGGCTATCAAATCCTTGTGCTGCTTATTTTTGATCTCAAGTACGTTAAGTGAGAACGGTCTTTCAGTGTCAAATGGCTCCAAATATACAACATCGTTAAGTCTTCTTTTTGGAATATAGTCCAAGATCTGCTCGGTAAGATCCCCATGAGGGTCAATAACCCCAATACCCCTATCCTTACGAATGTCATCAATGGCCATATTTGCAATTAAGGTAGATTTTCCGGCTCCAGTTTTTCCCATAATATACACGTGTTTTCGTCTATCAACATCTTTTATTCCAAATATAGTGTCATGATTTTTGAACTCAGTTGAAGCAAAAAAATTAACTTCTTTCTTTTCCTCGTCAGTCATCCCAAAAGCAGCTGGAATATTTTCTGGGGGCTCCCCTGCAAGAGTCTTTCCCCACGCGATATTCTTGATTCCAGACAATCCCTTTCCAGCTGGATGCCATATGGTTGCAAGCTCTTGAGCATTGAGTATTTGACTTCGCCTTTCCATTAAGGTAGTTGTTCTAGCGTGCATCCTCTTAAGCAACCTTGTTTTATGCATAATAGGCTTTTTAAATTTGAATTGATTGCCCTCACCCGATGAAAAGCTTCCAAAAGTCCCTGCTGCATTTTGAAGATAGACAAGTGGATTTACTGCATCTGAAGCTGCAATAAGACGAATAAGTACCTTTCCACCCTGAAATTGGGTTTTTTGAGCAACAGCGCTTGCTGATACTGAAGCTGCACTCTTTGTCGTACCGTCAGCATTCATCTTAGGCTGGGTGGCTGAGATAGCGCTTGATTGCCATGGAAATGAGGCTGGAGTAATAAGAATTTGAATACCAATATTTACTGGCTCCTGCTGCTTGGCTAAAAAGCCAATGAGTGAGGCAATAGGATCAACGTCGCTAAAGTCTTTGTATGTCTTTATTGGATAGTGGAAAGAAGAAGCTAATATTATCTCCCCAACCTCTTTATTCTGCTCCTTCATAATTGTTGCCATTGGGTCCTCAGTAGGTGTAAGCGCAGAACGGGGATAAGACGAAGCCAAAAGGCTTGCGATGAATGTCTCATCTTCAGCTGGAAGCACAATATAGAAATATATCTTTTGGTTCAAAAGATAGATTTCAAAAGAAACGTGTCGTGGTTTTTTAACTATCCTTTTAAAAAGACCAAAATAATTGGGAAGAAGGGCTGAGAAAATCTGAGTTGCAGACTCAACGGTCGTTTCGTCATCTTTTGGAGTCTTTACATGCAGATAGACAAGTTGGGACATATATTGATTATATTAGTATTTCTTAGCTCGCCGCAAGTGAAAAGCTTTTGGGATAACTTCAAATAATTATTGTTATTTTGTTTCGAGAAGTACTTTGTGAGTTACTGTTTTTGTTCCCTTCATTATTTTTTCAAATTCTTCTCCTTCAAGGGTTTCGCGCTTCAAAAGCGCTGTGGCAACCTCATCCATTTTCTTTTTATTCTGCTTTAAGGCAATTGAAGCTCTTTTATAAGCCTCGTCCAAAAGCCGTTTCATTTCTTTATCAATTGCAGACTGCATGTTCTCTGAAATATGCGTTGATTCCTGATACATGCGCTGACTTTCACTATTTAGGTTAATTGGCCCCAGATTGCTCATACCGTACTCAACAACCATAGTTCGGGCTAGTTCTGTAGCCTTCTCAATGTCATCCGCAGCTCCTGTTGTCATTTCAGAGAACATTTGCTCCTCTGCAACTCTTCCCCCTAGCATTGTTGCAATCGTCTCAAGTAGTCTTGTCTTTGTTTCATGAACACGATCAAATTTTGGCGGAATGAGCGTATGGCCAAGTGACATCCCTCGACCTACAATAGAAATTCTATGAACTGGGTCAGCATTCGGCATTGCATAAGATACAATCGCATGACCCGACTCGTGATAGGCGGTTATCTTTTTGTCATCTTCACTTTGCAGCCTCTTTTTCTCAGGACCAAGTTTTACTTTCGTTGCTGCTTCTTCCAAATCACTCATATTAATAGTCTTTTTATCTTGCCGTGCAGCCAAAATTGCAGCCTCATTAAGCATATTCTCAAGATCAGCCCCTGAAAATCCAACGGTACGACGAGCAACTGCTTCCCAACTTACATCCTTTTCAAAAGGCTTGCCTTGTGCGTGAATAGTAAGAATTGCCTTTCTCCCTTCGATGTCAGGATACGAAAGCACTACTCGTCTATCAAAACGTCCAGGTCTCACGAGGGCGGGGTCCAAAATATCTGGTCTATTCGTTGCTGCAATAACGACAAGTTGTTCTGTTGGGGTAAATCCGTCCATCTCAACAAGAATTTGATTAAGAGTCTGCTCACGCTCATCATGCCCCCCCATCATACCTACTCCACGTTGTCTACCAATTGCATCAACCTCATCTATAAAAATGATTGCCGGCTGGGCTTTCTTCGCGTTCAAAAAGAGATCTCTAACACGAGCGGCTCCAACTCCTACCAACATTTCCATAAATTCAGAACCAGCAATTGAGAAAAAGGCAACTTTAGCCTCACCTGCTACAGCTCGAGCTAGCAGCGTCTTACCAGTGCCTGAAGGCCCAACCAAAAGTACTCCTTTAGGAGTTCTTGCTCCAACTGCATGATATTTCTCTGGATTTTTAAGAAAATCGACAATTTCTGAAAGCTCTTGCTTTGCCTCATCAACTCCGGCTACAGACTCAAAAGTAGTTTTAGGAAAAATTTTATTGAATGCCTTTGCTTTATTTGAACCAAAAGAGAAAATATTCTCCTGAGCACCACGAGCCTGTCGAAATATAAAGTAAAAGAAGCCAATTATTAGCAGTACTGGTAGAAAAGTGGAAAGTATTCCAATCCACGTGTTGAGGCCAGAACTGTCTTTGACCGTAATTTTAACCTTTGATGTGTCCGTTTTTGAATCATTCAAAATCTCAAAAAGTGAAGAATCCGATTCTTTTCTACTTACGGCTTTTTGACCATTTTTATAGTCAATTTCAAGCTTGTTCTCAGCAATTACAACTTCTTTTACCTTATTACTCCTAATATCTGCAACAACTTGTGAAATTGAAATATCTTTTTGCTCTGTTGAGCCTGAAGGAAAATCACCGAGTCCGATGGTTAGAAAAAGAAGAAAAAGGAAAAGAAAACCGTACAAAAATATGTCCTTCCACCCAAATCTGAGCTTTATTTGACCTTTCTTTCTAGTTGAGTTTTTGCTTGTTTTTTTCATTACCTGCCTGAGGGAATTTTAGTGGTCATTGACCACAGCGAAGTATAGCACAATTTGAGGCCTTTGTGAAGCTAGCTTTCCCTACTTTTTCCTCTATATTCCAAGATTGCACTCTCAATGCGTGGAATTTCTACCTCATAAATTCTTCCGTCAGATGAAGTACGCAGGGGCGGCTCCAAATCCTTTACTGCTCTGTATAGCTGTGGTCTACTTATATGGTACTGTTTCTCAACAAATGCAACAGGTACCGTTGGTTCACCTTCGAGATTTGACATAGGTGAGATTATATCCAAAATACTATTCTGAGGCAAGACTATTATTTAACGGGGTCATACCCGCCTTTTGCGAAAGGGTGACATCGAATTATCCTTCTCAGACCCACAAAACCGCCCTTTAATGCCCCGTACTTCTCAATTGCCTCATATGTATACTCCGAGCAAGTCGGTTTGAACCTGCATATCGTATCGCTCATAAAAAGCATTTTAAATAATGCGAGGTGAAAAAAAGAGGTTTTTTGATAAGCACGAATAAGAAAAAGAGAGAATTTTTTCATACTAGACCGTATTGTTATCTTTTGTAAATTCTGGATATTCCCTTTGTGCTTCTTCCCAGTCAACAACAAGGTCTTTTACGTCTGCAAAAAAGGGACCGTGCCCACAATATTTCAACAATTTCTCAATTTTCTCCCTTTCTCCCTGTAAAACAGCTTCAACCCGTCCATCATGCCTATTACGCACCCAACCCTTAACTCCTAATTTGCGCGCCTTTGAACGTACGTAGGCACGAAAGCCAACACCCTGTACAAATCCTGAGATAAAAACGTGAGCTTGCTTCATAACTGTAGTATGTAGTAAGTAGAATGTATTACGTATGAAGAAAAAAATTATACTTAATACCTGATACAGAATACTTAATACTATTTGAGTCCCATCTTTTGACGTACTTCAAGTATCGTTTCTTGGGCAATAGTTCGTGCCTTCTCAGCTCCCTCGCGTATTACTTTATCAACGTACTCGGAATTTGCCTCAAGCTCACGTCTCTTTTCTTGCATTGGCCTCAATTCATTGAATATAGCCTCTGAAAGCTCTTGCTTTATATCCCCATACCTAACCCCAGTTGTAATATACTGTTGCTCGTACAAACGACGTTTATCTACTCCTTGAAAAAGTTCCACATATTCAAAGATTGTTTCTGTACCTTTTTGACTATCTGTATGGGTTTGATTGTGAACTTCAATCTTATCAAGAGTTATTGGTTCTGTTTGATCATGAATTAAACGAGCTCCTACGCCACCCCCACTATCAGTTGGTATTTTAGCTATTCTTTTCCTAATTGTTTCAAGGTCATCGGTTAGGTTAATATAGCTCCCTTCCACGGTTTTGCTCATCTTCTTACCATCTCCTACGAGTGAAGGTACGTATTCACCCGATGTTTTAAAGCGTTGTGGCTCTGGAAAATCTGTACCATAGTCTTGGTTAAATCGTCTGGCAATTTCTCTTGCAACCTCCAAATGAGGTTCTTGATCAATTCCAACAGGCACAAGACTTGCCTTGTACAATAATATATCAGCCGCCATAAGAGCTGGATAGTTAAGAAGAGCAAGTGTTGCGTGCTCTGGATATTGCTTTACTTTTTCTTTAAATGTGGGTAAGTGCTGCATTTTTGCGATTGTTACAACTGAAGAGAGGTAGAAAGCGAGCTGAGTATGCTCACCTACTTCAGATTGCTGAAAAATAACTGACTTCTCAGGATCAAGTCCAGCAGCTAAATAATCCAAAATGACCTCACGGCGATTTTTTCTCAATTCTTCAACGTTGTAGGGTGTGGTTATGGTGTGGATATCTGCAACCATGTAAAGCGTTTCGTATTCGGAATTGTCTTGAAGCTCGAGCATTCCCTTTACGGCACCAAAATAGTTCCCGAGATGTAATCGGCCGGTAGCTCTAATTCCTGATAAAACTCGTTTCTTTTCCACAATTAATTTCTGCTTACTCTTCTTTA
>CAZKYX010000013.1:0-35825 GCA_964557125.1 uncultured Gammaproteobacteria bacterium | reverse complement strand
TGCTCCGCGACTAGGATTCGAACCTAGAACCTTGAAATTACAAGGACCCTTCTATTACTAAAAGGCTTGGACTATCTCATCACCTATACGGTGCCGGGTATATAGTCTCTACACATTTATGAAATACCCATGGTATTTCAATTTAGCTCGGGATTACCCTCATGGGGTTTCCCCGAATTAGCCCGATTATTCATCTCGATATTTCTATCGAGAGCTGCATCACTTTACAGTTTCCTGCTCTACCATTGAGCTATCGCGGATCATTTTTTCAAGCTTCCATCGAAATGGAAGTATCACATTATACACAAAAATTTTGAGCTTGAAAAGTGTTATTTGAATGAGACTTAAAGGCCGAAGATTGATTACAACTGCAGTTATGTTATCTTGGCTCCCTTTGTTGTATGCTTCATCAAATATTTCAGCTTGACTCGTTGACGAGCCCTTTCCTTTCGCTACAACTTCAGCTTTTTGGATGCATTCTTTTTCGGAAGTTTTAGAAATTGCGTTGTTTTCAATAGTTCCAATAAGCTCTTGAAGTGATGTTGTACTTTTATTGCGAAGCGAGCTTGTCCACAATACGCAAAGAGGAATTATCTACCAATGAATTTCATAAACTCAGGATGATTGTATAGTTTTCTTTTTGCGGCCTTTTTAAGTTGCAGAACATGATGTTGCTTAACACATCCAACAATCTCCCCAATCTCAACGTTATTAAGGCCTTGTTGGGAAAGGGAGAGCACCTTATATTCTTGTTTTGTCAAAATCTGTGAGGCAATACGAGCGAATTCCAGCTTAAATGCATTATCGCAGCCCTCTCCTTCGGTATCAGATGCTCTATCGGGGATATAGTCTGCAAGACTCACTGGTGTTGAATACTTACTTGGAAGCGGCCTGTCAATACTGAGTGGCGCCGTGCTTTTAAAGGCCTGAAGGCAGTAGCTGATAGCCTCTGGGAGTGGAAGTTCTGTATTTGTGAATTCTTCGGCGTAGCTTTTGATTTTCTTCACCTCGCCTGGCAAGAGCATATCTTCATTAGTTTTGGATTTTGAAATTTTCTGCCAGCCGCTTGGATTCACCCTCTTTGCTATCGGTGGATTTTTTGCAAATTCAACCAAAGCCCACATTCCCTTTCCTATATCATCAAGATGACTTGGAGCTACTGGAAGCTTATTTTGAATAAATAAGTCTACTCGGTTAAATTCAGGAGTTGCCATAGGGTGAATGTTATTCTAAGTAGTCACGGAGCTTGTTGCCGCGTGAGGGGTGTCTTAATTTTCTAAGCGCTTTTGCTTCAATTTGTCTAATACGTTCTCTGGTAACAGCAAACATCCGTCCAACTTCCTCAAGTGTTTTTGGTTTTCCGTCCTTTAGTCCGAATCGTTCTTCAAGCACTCTTCTTTCTCTGTCAGAAAGCGTTGAAAGAACAGTATTTAATTGCTCTTTCAAAAGTCCCCGTGAGGCCGTATCAAAAAGAGTAGGTGCGGTTGTGTCATAGATAAAGTCACCAAGGTATGAATCCTCTTCGTCTCCAACTGGAGTATCAAGAGAGGCAGGTTGTTGTGAGATTTTAAGAATTTCTCGTACCTTATCTGGTTCTGTTTCGAGTTCTGAAGCCATTTCCTCAGGAGTAGGCTGTCTTCCAATTTCCTGCATAAGGCGACGTTGAACTCTCATGGTTCTGTTGATATTTTCAACCATATGAACAGGAATTCTAATGGTTCTTGCCTGATCTGCGATGGCTCTGGTGATAGCTTGTCGAATCCACCATGTAGCGTATGTTGAGAATTTAAACCCTTTCTTCCAATCGTATTTTTCAACTGCTCTGATAAGACCCTGATTTCCTTCTTGAATAAGGTCAAGAAGCGTCATTCCGCGACCTACATATTTCTTTGCAATTGACACAACAAGACGCAAATTACTTTCTACAAGCTTTTTACGTGCACTTTCATCCCCTGCTTCAAGTCTCTTTGCAAGATCAACCTCTTGCTCGAAGGTGAGAAGTGGAATTCTACCGATTTCTTTCAGGTACATTCTGACAGGATCACTGACTGTTCCACCTTGGATAAGATTGAGTGCTTCAAGCTCTTTTTCAAGGTCTTCTATCGATTTATGGGTTTCTTTTTCTTGCTCAACGGTTTCAAAAATATCAATCTCTTTTTTGATGAGTTGGTCATAGAGGTAATCTAATACGTCTAAAAAATGCTCAGGTTTTGGGAATTTTTGAAGAATTTCTTCTTGGGTGATGTAGCCTTTTTTCTTAGCACTTGCTAAGAGTTCTTCTACTTGATCGTTTTTAACTGCTCCGCTTCTCATAGTTTTTTAGCACGACAAAGACTCCAGCAATCTTTTTCGTCTTTGTATTGTACCTCATTTGAACGCGTTAATCAACCATTATGGGGTTGATTTTATGTGCGTTATAAGAGAATCAAACTCGGATTGCAATTGCTCAAGACGAACATCCTCAATGTTTTCTTTTTCGGCCTGTTTTATGCTTTCAGAAATCTCACTTAGTCTTTTCTTAACTGCCAATATTTTTACCTCTTTTGCAGTCTTTCCAAGCTCATGAATGTGTGCTGCATCAGCTGTAAATGGAGGAAGGGGAGAGAGAAAACACAAATCAAAGAGATTAGTCAGTTCTGGCGGCAAAATAAGCGAAAATTCTTTTAAATCAAACACATCATGTGAAGTGAAGTACTCTTTCAATAAATCGAGAAGTTTGTTAAGGGCAGGCGAGCTAAGAGGAATTGAGTCAAGAATTGAGCTAACGAGCACAACTGAGTCTTTTGGAACACTTGACTGCAAGATAAGTGTTAAAAGATGCTGTTCTACCATTTCCTCGCGTGTTTGCTTCAGTTTTGTCTGAGGAACCTCTTCTCTAACGGGGAGCCTAGGCTTTGTTCTTTTTTCAATTTCCCTTAATACAGATTCAAGAGATGCATCAAGCGAAGCGGCAAGCTTTTTGAGGTAATGTTCTTTGATAATTTCATTTTCAACTTCAGCAAGAAAGGGAAGGGTTTTTGCTAATATATTTTTCTTTCCTTCGACTGTTTTTGCATTTTCTTCATTCAGGGCTGCATCAATAATAAAATCATAGATATTTATTTCGTTTTTGAGCGCTTTCTTAAAGAGAGTGGGATTCTCATTCAAAATCTCATCAGCATCTTTTCCTTCAGGTGGTATTACAACGCTTGCCGTGATTCCCTCTTTTCCAATTAATGCAATCGAGCGTTTTTGTGCTTCTGTTCCGGCCGCGTCAGTATCAAAACAAAAAACTATTTTGTTAGCATAGCGCTTTAACAGTTTGATTTGGTTCTCAGTAAGTGCTGTGCCTTTGACTGCAACAACATTTGTAATCCCCTCTTTAATTGAAGTCAAAACATCGAATTCCCCTTCCATAAGAATTACTTTTTGTTCTTTCTTAATGTTGTCCTTTGCGAAAAATATCCCGTAAAGGCTGTCTCCCTTTATGTAAACTGGTGTTTCTCGGGTATTGATGTATTTGGGCATAGATTTTTCATCCAGAGCCCTACCAGAGAAGGCAATGACGTTGCCCCTTGCGTCTTGAATTGGAAATATGAGCCTATTTTGGAAAAAGTCCATAAGGGCGCCATTTTTGTAGAAAGAAACACCAGCTTCGATAAGCTCATCTGGTTTGTAGTGTTTTTTGCCAGTCAGGTATTTTGAAAGACTTTGAGACCTACTTGGTGCATACCCAAGCATAAAAGTATCGATAAGAGCTTGTGAAATCTTTCTTTTCTCCGAAACGTAGGTGTATGCGTTTTTTCCAGCTGCGTGTTCTGTTAAAAGGTAGTGGTAGAATTGTGAGGTCAAATGGTTAATGGCATAAATTCCAGCTTTTTTCTCTTCATTTTTGGTTCTAAAAACAGACGTATTGAGTTTGATACCAGCCTTTTCAGCTAAGAGTTTTAAGCTTTCAGAAAAATCCACGCGTTCAAACTCATTTATAAATGTGAACATATCCCCACCCTTATTGCATCCAAAACAATGCCAAATTTGCCTCTCGGGTGAAATTACGAAAGAAGCACTCTTTTCGTTATGAAATGGACAGCTTGCTTTAAAATTGCGTCCGGCTTTTTTGAGAGGGATGTATTCAGCGATAATGTCGACAATATCCAGTTTTTGCTTAATTTTTTCTACGTCATCCATAGGTTAGGTTGTAGGTTTTAGGTTTTGGGTTGTAGAAATAAATAGACCCGCCACTGGGAGTATTATACTACCCATTGCATTTTGTACATTAACGAGAATACTTGATACTTATTGCTGGATACATAATACTATTCTTATGGTTTCAAGAGTCCTATCCTCAACTGTTGTTGGACTCGATGGGGTGCTGGTTGAAGTTGAAACTGACATTCTCAATGGTCTCCCC
The DNA here is from genome assembly GCA_964557125.1 of uncultured Gammaproteobacteria bacterium. Taxonomy (GTDB): domain Bacteria; phylum Patescibacteriota; class Microgenomatia; order Levybacterales; family GWA1-39-11; genus CAZKYX01. Next base: position 31,435 of record CAZKYX010000013.1, on the reverse strand, counting down.
TCATTTACTATAGTTGGTCTTCCCGACAAAGCTGTTGAAGAGTCAAAGGAGCGGGTTCGTTCGGCTCTCAAAAACTCAAGTGCGGACTTTCCAGTAAAAAGGGTCACTGTCAATTTGGCTCCCGGTGATTTGCCAAAAGAGGGGCCTTCTTTTGATGTCCCAATAGCAATTTCAATTCTTATCTCCTCTGGACAACTCACTTGCGACACAGATTCGTCGATGTTTTTAGGTGAGTTATCCTTAAATGGGAGACTGAGAGTTGCGCGTGGTGTGCTTCCTATGGTTTTATTGGCCCGCGAAAAGGGGATAAAAAATGTTTTTATTCCAAAAGAAAATGAGGAAGAAGCCTCTGTTGTGAGGGGAATTTCAATCTTTCCCGTTAACAATCTCAAGGAATTATTTCACCATTTAAGTGGTATTGCGCTTATTTCTCCACTTACACCTATTAAGTTTGAGAATATCGAGCAGCTTCAAGAATATGATTTTGATATGAAAGATATTAAGGGACAATCGTATGTAAAGCGTGCGGTTGAGGTTGCTGTAAGCGGTGGGCATAACATTTTACTCAAAGGTCCACCTGGAGCAGGTAAAACACTCATTGCCAAGACAATTCCTTCTATTCTACCCCCTTTGACTTTTGAGGAAGCACTTGAAGTGACAAAAATTTACAGTATTTCTGGTCTTTTAGGTGGGAAGTCACTTATTACGATTCGCCCTTTCAGAAGTCCACACCACACGACGTCTCATGTTGGGCTTGTTGGAGGAAGTGCTAATCCTAAGCCTGGTGAAATATCCCTTGCCCATAGAGGGGTTTTGTTTTTGGATGAGTTTCCCGAATTTTCGCGCTCAGTTCTTGAAGCGCTGCGTCAACCATTGGAGGACGGAATCGTTAGTATCTCCCGAGCGCGTCAGCGCGTAGCATTTCCGTCACGATTTATGTTGGTTGCAGCCGCAAATCCATGTCCTTGCGGCTTTTTTGGCGATCCGACTAAGGTGTGCGTCTGTGCTGCTGGTCAGATTTTGCGTTATCAGAAAAGACTATCAGGTCCACTCCTTGATAGAATAGATATTCATATAGACGTTCCAGCTGTAAAAGTAGAAAAATTGATGGATGAAAGTGATAATGATACGGAAGATTCTGAAAGTATCCGAAAAAGAGTTTTAAAAGCGCAAAAAAGACAACAAGAACGATTTACCGGAAGAAAAACTGTTATGAATAGCGAAATGAGCACAAAAGATATAAAAGAACTGTTGAATCTCTCAGATGAAGCAAAAATGATTTTAAAACAAGCAATGCGTACCCTTTCTCTTTCTGCCCGTTCATACAATAAGGTTTTAAAAGTCTCAAGGACCATTGCAGACCTTGAAGTGTCAGAAGGAATTGAGGCTTCTCACATTCTTGAAGCTTTACAATACAGACCAAAAAATATAGAACAATAAGACAGTGCGAAATTTACTTATTTTTATCTTCTACTCTCTTGCCCTCATTCTCATTGGTCGCCAGCTTGTTTTTTTGCCTATTATTACTCCAATCCACACAAAGGAAGTTGTTGATGCAGAGACATTAAAGCAGGATACTGTTGAGCTTCTCGCCTCGCAAAAGGGTAAGCAGCAGTACAGTGTCTATTATGAGGACCTAACAACAGGGGATTACTTTGGAATTCAGGAAAATACTATTCTAACTGCTGCATCTCTTAACAAGCTTGGAATTATTGGTTATTTATATAGTGTTGCTTCCAAAAACGAAATTAATTTAGAGGATAAAATTGTCATACAAAAGGAGGATGTTCAAGATTACGGTACTGGGTCACTGCGATATGCTACCCCTGGCGGCACATATACTCTAAAATATTTAGCACAGTTGGCACTCCAACAGTCAGACAATACCGCAGCTCATGTATTAGAGCTAAGGCTTGAAGAGAAGAATGTGCAGTTTTATGTGACAACTCTTGGAATGGGTGCAACGAGCATGGTGAATAATGAAACTTCAGCTCGTGACATGGGCATTTTCCTTCGCAGCCTCTATAAGAAAAGGATTACCAACCCTTCTCTCACACAGGAAATACTAGGATACATGACAGATACGGATTTTGAGGATAGACTTTCTCGATATTTACCCAAAACCTATAAAACACATCACAAAACAGGAGATGCAGTAGGACTTATACACGATGCTGGAATAATTGACGATGGGGTTTCTCCATTCATCCTTGTTGTTATGGGTAGTAATATCGAGGATGAAAATCTTGCGAAAGATACTATTGGAAAAATTGCTAAGCTCATTTCAGACAAGAGAAGCGAAGATAAGTAGAAGACCCTCCCTCTAGCGTTACACTATAAGATGATATATAATAATTCCAGATAGGTAAGTTGGTTCCAGATCAGTAATGCATGCTGAATTTGGGGCCAATAGTTCCTTGAAAATACGGAAAACAAAGAGAGGTGATGTGTGCGAATTCGTACATTCCTATGCATTCTTGCAATGATCATAGGATCAACTGGGTTACTATTAACTGCAACATCAGCACCGGCAAATGCCGCAACGGGTTGTTTTACGGTTCGCGTACCGGGTATTGCACGAGACGATTCAAGCCAAGCATCGACTCAGATGACACCAACTGCGGTTAATTTGCCCTGTCTGGGTCAGACCGCAACCCCAACGAGTACTGCAACCGCAACGCCAACGGGAACCGTGTCTGCAACGTCAACACCAACCCCAACGAGTACTGCAACCGCAACGCCAACGGGAACCGTGTCTGCAACGTCAACACCAACCCCAACGAGTACTGCAACCGCAACGCCAACGGGAACCATTACGCCATCAACGGCAAGTCCAACGGCAACGCCAACGAAGACATCTGTTCCGACTAGCACGCCAACTGGTACGCCGACCAATACTCCCACGGGAACCGTGTCTGCAACGTCAACACCAACCCCAACGAGTACGACCGCTAGTACTCCAACGAATACGCCGCCACCTACCAATACCCCAACACCCACACCGACCCAAGGTTCGTGTGGGGTTAAGGGTCCAACGTTCTTCACGCTTCCTGCACAAGGTGGATTTTCCGGAGGAAAGCTTACGCTCTCCCCGCAAGATCCGTGCATCGGGCAGGGTATGACTGTTACTTTTGAAGTAGCTTCAAACTCTCCCATCACGTTTGCTGACGTAACGATTTACCACAACGCTGGTACAACCGGATTGGGACTTGTCAGCTACAACAATAGTCCGACGAGCATTATTTACGTCAAGACGTGGACCGCCACACCGTACAATCAACAGTTTGTCGCTGAAATCACTGCCGGTAATGGAAGTGGCAACTCTGTTTGGACAACGTTTCTTCCCAAGAGCTCATCAAGCTCGCTACTGGCAGCTTCAATGCTGACACCAATCGGATTTGCAGTGCTTGCGCTTGTCGGTTTTGCAGGTCTTGCAATTGAAAAGCGACCAAAGCGCTTCTGGAGGAAGTAGCTATAAGTTTTCCGTAGTTTTTTTCTTGAGGTGTCGGCAGGTAATTCCTGTCGGCACCTCTCTTCTTACCTTATTTTTTCAGAGAGTTTTAGGAATGTGTCTTGTACATTTTGTGAGCCAAATAGATAACTCGTTGATACAAATCTATTTGCTCCAGCTTGCCTAGCCTTCAAAATTGATTCAGCATTTATTCCACCATCCACCTCAATTGGTATAAATTTATTCATTCTTCGAATTTTTCTTATTTTTTCAAGCCTACTGTCATTTAATTCGGGTCCAGAAAACCCAACTTTTTCAGATGTGTAGATAAGCAAACTATCAAGGTTCTCCAAATTTATTTTTTCAAGCACATCAATTTCAGTAGGTCCATCCAAGGCTAGTCCAACTTCTCCAAGGAGTTGCCCCTGTGCAATAAATTCGGTGGGGTCTGACATCATCTCAATATGTCCCAAAAATCGCTTAAAACCGGCATTAGACCACGCTTTTAAATACTCAATGGGCTCTTCAACCATCATATGCACTTCGAGGAGAAAATCCTCAGAGTATTTTTTAAATGGGGTGGGGTCAAGAAAGGTCAAGTTGTCAACAAACTTACCATCAATGATATCGATATGAACTGTCTTGGCAAATGGTCTGAGCAATTCAAGCTTTCGCTCAATTTCACTCCATTCCTTTTCTAATATTCCGGGAATTATTTCATTCATTATTTTCTATGGTTTTTATCTTTTCAATTCTTCTTGAATGGCGTTCTTCGTTTGAAAAAGGCGTTTTAAGAAAAAGCTCAAGCAGACTCGGTAATTCAGAAAAACTTATCAAATCAGAACCTACCGACATAACATTTGCATCATTATGCTCTCGCGCGAGCTGTACGTTTTTCGCATTTACTGCTAAGAATGAGCGTATTCCCTTAATTTTATTAGCAACAATACACTCTCCTGCTCCTGATTTGCCAAACACAATTCCAAACGAACCTAGGTTATCGGCAACCTTTTTTGCAGCGATTTTTATAAAATCCGGATAATCATCTGCACTATCCATGGTGAGAGCTCCACAATCTTCAACATCGTACCCTTTCGTTTTCAGATACATCGCGATTTGATTTTTTAACTCAAATCCTGCGTGGTCTGTTGCGAGATATATTTTCATAATTCAACTCTTTCAGCTGAGAATTCGGTATGAGTGTTGGAGGCAAGCTCAAACCCCTCATCAGTAAGTAGCCCTGAATGTGCGCCTGTTCTCTCCATAACAGAAACCGAGTTAAATGTTGCTCTTCGCATACACTCATTAACAGGAAGACCTTTTAAATATGCAGCCAGAAATGCTGCGGCATAGGCATCCCCTGCTCCTGTTTTCTCATGTCCATTTGTAGGAAGAACCCCAATACGAAAGAGGGTGTTGTCTTCACCAATTGCATGAGCACCATTTGCTCCATCCGTTATTGAAAGCAATTTTAATCCAGTTTCTTTAAGGGTTGAAATTATTTCCTTAATGTCATCAATCTCATTTCCAGTAAGTGCTTTTACAATTCGCTTTGCTTCTTCCCTATTGCAAAAGAGCATTGAACTGGCTTTCACGGTATCCACAAACGTCTCATTTATTGTTTTCATTTGGTGACTGCCGGGAGAGAAGGCAATGGGGATTCCCTGCGCAGTTGCATACGCGACAACTTCTCTGTATGCATTTTCCCACTCGTCGCCAATTGAAGTAAGGTAAATGGCATCAGGCTTCTCGTGTATTTGGGATGCGTCAAAACCGTGCGGACGCTTGTTGTGGTGAGAGAAAATTATTCTATCCTTGGATAGGTTAAGAATGAGTGCAAGGGAAGCAGTGACAACGTCAGCGCGCTCAATAACAAGCTCAATCTGCTCCTTTACGAGCGTATCTTCAATGTGTTTTGATAAAACGTCATTTCCGAGATAGGTGTAAAAAGTAGTTGAAATACCAGCTTTCTTAACTGCTGCTGCGACATTTCCGCCATTTCCTCCAAGAGAAAGTGCCGTTATGTCTATGGGAACTTTATCGCCAAGCGTGAGAGAGGCCTTATTGTCAGTGAGTTCTACGTGGTTTTCGTCTTCAGGTTTTATGAAAATATCAACGAGACAAGAACCAACTACGAGCGTATGCATATTTAATCTCTCCATTGTAGTACGAATTAATAAAAATGGAAAGTCACCCAAAAGGTCCCACTAGCCTCTGAGGGTAAGCTGGTTTATAATACCATTAGTACCAAAACTTCCTCTGCCCGAAGGTTTTATTTTTATTAAAAATCAGTGGGCTTTTATGGGGATTTTTAAGCTAGCTTTTTATATCGTTCTTTACTTTCTTATTCGGTTGGGCGAGCTGGTATCTACTGTTTTAAGGAGTCCACTGCAAATTGCACAGAAAATTACTAGAAGGCTACGAAATATTTCTTTTTCACGTATTGCTTTTCCCCACAAAAATAAAATTGCAAAAAGAGGCAGGCCTAAGAGGGTGGTGCGGTTAGTTACAAAAACATCGGTTTTTTACAAGTTCAAATATATTGTAATTGGAGGACTAATTTGTCTTGTTCTGTTCTTTGTGCCAGCAACTTTTTTGATTTTTATATCAGATCTTCCAAAAATTGAAGACCTTTCTGTCAATTCGATAGCAAAAAGCACAAAGATATTTGATCGCAACGGTATGCTTCTTTTTGAGATTTATGCCAATCAAAACAGAAGTCTTATTAAGTTAAATGATGTTCCCCGTGAGCTTGTTCAGGCAACGCTAGCAATTGAAGACAAAGATTTCTATAACCATACAGCCATAGATATTCGAGGAATTGCTCGGGCAGTTGTTGTAAATATCTCAAGTGGACAACTGCAAGGGGGGTCGACAATTACTCAGCAACTAGTAAAATCAGCGCTTCTGACACCGGAGCCTACTATTATCCGAAAGACAAAGGAAATAGTTCTTGCTTTTTGGGCAGAGAAAAAATACACAAAAAATCAAATACTCGAGTTATATTTCAACTTTGTACCTTATGGGGGAACTGCGTGGGGAGTTCAAGCAGCGAGTGAAGTTTATTTTGGAAAAGACGTGTCTCAACTGTCTCTCGCTGAAAGCTCTTATCTTGCAGGATTGCCAAGAGCCCCTAGTGCATATTCTCCATTTCTAACGGATGGTTCAAAAGGAAAAAATAGACAGAAGGAGGTGTTGCAGGCAATGGTTAGGGAGAAGTATGTTACCCAGAAGGAAGCGGAAGGCGCATATGCTCAAGAATTGACCTTTCTTCCACCAAAAACACCCATAAAAGCCCCGCATTTTGTTATGTATGTAAAGGACTTGCTTGTTAGTAAATATGGGTTGTTCACGGTAGAACGCGGTGGCCTTCAAGTTGTAACTTCACTTGATCTGAAAAAGCAAAAGTTGGCAGAAGAAGTAGTATTGGACGAAGTTGAGAAAAATAAGGGGTTGGGTATTGGAAATGGAGCAGCTCTGGTAACAAATCCAAAGAACGGAGATATATTGGCAATGGTTGGAAGCAAAAACTATTTTGATTTGACTGAGGATGGAAACGTGAATTTAACGACGTCGCTTCGCCAGCCAGGCTCAACAATCAAACTTGTCACCTATGCGCTTGCACTTTCTTCTGGATATACGGAAGCGTCAATCCTTGATGACAGTCCTCTTACTATTCAGAGTGAGGGAGGAGAGGTATACACTCCTGTAAATTACGATGGAAAATTTCATGGAAAAGTGCCTCTTCGAATGGCCTTTGCCAATTCATTCAACATTCCAGCAGTTCGTCTGGCACAAAAACTAGGAGTCGATGAAATTGTTAAAATGGGACAAGACATGGGGATTTCCTCTTGGCAAACGCGTAATGATTATGGTGTTTCTATAACGCTTGGGGGAGCAGAGGTTACCATGAGTGACCTCGCGAGTGTGTATGGGACCGTTGCAAACGGGGGAAAGAGAATAACCCTTGATCCGATACTCGAAATAAGGGATTTTCAGGGAATAATTCTTGAGAAGAAGGTTCCTGAAGAAAAAAACGTGATAAGCGAGGGAGTTGCTTTTATCATTTCAGACATCTTGGCTGACAATAGGGCGCGAAGTATAGCGTTTGGTTCAAATTCAACTTTGTCAATTCCAAATAGAAGAGTTTCTGTTAAGACTGGGACAACTGACAATAAGCGAGATAATTGGACAATTGGATTTACCCCTGATTTGGTGGTTGCGACGTGGGTTGGTAATAATGACAATACTCCCTTGAGTCAATCGCTTGCCTCAGGAATTACGGGAGCTGCTCCAATGTGGAATAGGATTATGAACACCCTAATATTGGAAGATACTAATACCGGAGCTTTCGTTGTTCCTTCAAGCGTTGTGAAAAAACAATGCTTTGGATATGATGCATATTTCTTACAGGGAACTGACCTGACCACTGCGTGCAGAAGAGTATTTCCAACACCCACCTTTCAGGAGCAATAGATGTTAACTATTTGATACCGAGATTTTCAAGCACCTGATTGAGTGTTTCAATTTTATTGTGACTAAAAGAGCTAACAACAAGGTCGTAATATTTTTTATCCCAATAGACCCAATTTTCATCGCCTCTCGCATAAAGACGTCTGAATTTTATTAAATGTTGCTGCTCACGTTCCTTTACTTCGTTTTTTGCCTCCTCCACTGAGACACCATCTCTGTTAATAAGTCTATCGATTCGAATATCTACCTTATCGTTTCCCTCCTCGTCTTCACAGACAACCAGTATTTTAAAAACCCCCTCAATTCCCTGTGCATCAAAGCCCGCAAGGTGGCTTTGAATAATGTGGTGTTCCTCTTCCTTTAACATTTTTATTATTCGTTCTTCATATTCAAGGTCAAAGTGGTCAGGCCTCTTATTTGAATCAATTATGCTCATTCCAAGCTCATCGTTAATTTTTCGAAAGAGTTTGCCACCATCAAGTACTTCCCAGCCAAGTGATTGTGCGAGTTGGGTAGCAAGAGTGGTAGCGCCGCTTCCAATTCTACCGGATACCGTAATATTGCGGACAGTGCTTAAATCTTTGGGATTCATAGTGCGTTAACCTTGTGGTGCAGATTGGGCTTTATTACCGAGAATAAGTGCTTCTTCAATCAATCTATTTGAGTAGCCAAATTCGTTGTCGTACCAAGCAATGACTTTTAGCATATTTCCACCAACAACTTGTGTAAGAGATAAGTCGGCTATAGATGAGTGCGGGTTACCAATTATGTCACTGCTGACAAGCGGATCGTTTGTAACAGAAAAAATTCCCTTCCATCGTGGATTTTCGCTAGCTTGTTTTAGGGCTGTGTTAACCTCTTCAGGAGTTGTCTCTCGTTTAAGTAAAAACGTAAAGTCAGCAAGTGAGCCAACAGAAACAGGAACTCGAATAGCAAGACCATTGAATATTCCTTGAAGTGATGGGATTGCTTTTGCAGCAGCTAAAGTGGCGCCTGAAGAGGTTGGGATAATATTTTGCGCAGCAGCACGTGCCCGTCTATAATCTTTGTGGCCGCCGTCTTGAAGACTCTGGTCGGATGTATACCCATGAATTGTTGTCATCATGGCTTTTTCAATGCCAAATGTTTCTTCAATAATTGCTGCAACTGGTGCGATACAGTTGGTGGTGCATGATGCATTGCTTACAACCGTTTCAAGCTTGTCTGTGTCATCACTATTGAGATTTACTCCAAGTACATAGGTTGCTCCGCTGTTCTCGTCTTTAAATGGTGCTGAGAGTATTACCGATTTAGCTCCCGAATCCAAGTGTGGTTGAATTTTCTCTTGCGTTGTAAAGGCGCCGGTTGATTCGATGACGACATCAACATCTAGCTCTCTCCAAGGAAGTTTTGAAGGATCTCGTTCTGAATAGAAGGGGATAACTTTATCATCTATAACGAGTCCTCCTATTGTTTCGAGCGACGTTTTAACAGAAACTTCTTCTGGTGTTTGAATGAATAATGAATGATGGGTAAGTGGTCTATAAGTAGTGTCGTATTGAAGGAGATACATCCACCCCTTCATGTCGGTTGATGAGCCTGCGTTTATTGCTACCACTTCAATTTGGTCTGAGAACTTTTCGATAATAATTCTGTGAGCAACTCTTCCAATACGGCCATATCCGTTAATTGCAACTTTAATCATGCATTTAGAATACAAGAATTATTTTACAAATACAACAGAGAGCAGTTTTGGTCTTATTGAGTTTACGCATAAAATTTGGTATCATTAGAACCTATGTCTGAACGAATGACGAAAAATAGCAAGAAAAAGGCAACTTCAAAGCACGGATTTTTAAAAAGACTTAAAACAAGAACCGGTAAAGCCTTAGTTAAAAGAAGAAGGCTCAAGGGAAGAAAGTCTTTGTAATGTTACGTAAGAAAAATAGATATTCTTTTAGAAAGGGTGTGCCAAAAAACATTTTTGCTACCCCTTTTTTTGTATTACGATATCAAGAGACTAATACGCCAGTAGTAAGTTGCGCAGTAGTAGTTGGAAAAAAAGTAGATAAGAGAGCGGTGTTTCGTAATAAAATAAGAAGACAAGTTGTTGAAGAGGTAAGAAAACTTCTTCAGGATTTAGATCAAAAATTTGAAATAGTACTGTATATTAAAAAGGGTATGTCGACTTTAGAGCCTCAACATATTAATGATGAGCTAAGGAAAGCATTCACTTCAACACACATTTTGTAATATGAATATTGGAGCAATTTTTACTGTCCTATTTACCCAACCCATCACTAATATTCTCGTACTTTGTTATCAGTTGTTCATGTTTTTGCATGTGCCATTTGCATTGGGATTCTCAATAATTGCATTGACTACTATTATTCGCTTGGTTCTCCTTCCTTTTACCACCTCACAAATTAGGGCAAGTAAAAAAATGCAGGATTTAGCTCCTCACCTCTCACTCTTGAAGGAAAAGCATAAAGGCGACAAGAAAAAACACCAAGAAGAAATGATGAAGCTTTATAAGAATCACGGAGTAAATCCTGCAAGCGGATGTCTTCCGGTTATACTTCAAATACCTATCATTTGGAGTCTTTATCACGTATTAACGCAAGTGGTTAATGTAAATTCTCTTGCAAAGATAAAGGAAGTTAATAATTCTTTGTATTTTGATTCTCTAAAAATTCGCGGATTGTGGGATACCAGCTTTTTTGGATTGCCACTTTCTCTTTCCCCATCGAAAGAAATATCTCATATGCCGCTTCTTATCTTAATCCCTGCTGTAACAGTTCTTTTGCAGCTAGTTCTCTCAAAAATGATGATGCCAGAAAAGCCAATTGTTGCGAAAAAGGATGACTTTCAAGCAGCATTTATGCAGCAATCTCTTTACCTCTTCCCGCTTATGGTAGGGTTCTTCTCATTCAGTCTTCCGCTTGGTCTCTCTTTGTACTGGAATACGTTCACCATTTTTGGTATACTTCAGCAGTATTTTCTCGTAGGTCCTGGTGGACTTGTCCAATGGACAGAAAAGCTTAAGAAATATGGAAAAAGAAATTAAAATTATTCAAAAAGAAATCGAAGAGCTCTTGAAGCTTTTGGATATTAAATCAAGTATCGAGATTACTTCTCATGATGAAGGATATAGCGTACTACTTGATAGTGGTGATGACAACGCTCTTCTTATTGGGAAGCATGGAAATACCCTTACCTCTTTTGAATTTGTGTTAACCCTTATTGTCACGCAGAAAATTGGGGAATACAGAAGGCTTACCGTCGAGATTGGAAGCTACAGACAAGAAAGAGAAGAATACCTCAAAGAACTTTCTGATAAGCTTAAGGAAGAGGTTATTTCAACAGGGTATGAAAAAACAGTGCGAGGCCTTAAGCCTTGGGAAAGAAGATTTGTGCATCTACATTTTCAAGAGGATGAAGAAGTGGTAACTGAGTCTATAGGAGAAGATAGAGAAAGAACGCTGGTTATTAAGAAGAAGTGACCCCCCGAGTAGAAAAGGCTATATATCTATCCATCATTGCATCTTTATTTATACAGTTTGGAAAACATTTCTGGCCTTACTTTGCTTTTGTCTCTGGTATCCGTGTGGATTATTTATCTCCAACACTGTATGTAAGCGATATTCTAATTGTTTTACTTCTTTTGGTTGTAATTAAGAACAGAAAATATTCTTTCTTAAAAAAACTTTTAAACTCCTCGGTACTCATCCTTTTTGGAATTTTGCTATTTGGGGTAATATTTTCAAAAAGTGTGCCAGCAGGTCTTTTTGGAGTGCTGAAGGTATTCGAGTTTGTATTCTTTGGTATCTATACTTGTGTGCATTTTAGAGATACTATGCGCAAAGCATTTCTCTATGTTTTGGGAATTGGTGCTCTTGTTGTGTCACTCATTGGAATGGTGCAATACTATCTTCAGCATTCATTAGGCGGTGTGTTTTATTTTCTTGGAGAACGGTCATTTAATGCATCAACAATTGATATTGCGACATTTTCTTTTCAGGGGACGAGCATACTGCGTTCCTATGCGACATTTCCTCACCCCAATGTTTTTGCATTTTTTCTATTGTTTTCTCTTATTTTTCTGCTGGTAAATCAATCTCTTTTTAAGAATAAATTGTTTCATTTTTCTACTATCCCATTTATTGTGATAGCACTTCTTCTCACTTTTTCGCGTGTAACGCTTATGACAGCTGCACTATTGGTAATTATTCATGTTCTGAGTCAAGGAAGAGTGAGCTTAAGGAAAGTGGGCCTTTTATGCACCCCTTTCGTCTTGTTAGGAATACTTTTCTTTTTCCAACGGCTTTCACCCCAATCGATTTTAAGGGACTTGGGGTACAGAGCAGAACTCACGATATTGTACTGGGACATGTTTTTGAAATCCCCACTCTTTGGTGTTGGCTTGCTAAATTCCTTTATAAATCAAATCCCTTTTCAAAAAACGGTATCTCCAATACTTTTACAGCCGGTTCACAATATTTATCTCTATTCGCTTGTGCAAACTGGTATTTTGGGATTTCTGACAGCATTTTTTTATTTGGTAAAAATAATTCGGAAAAGTTGTAGCTCCTTAAAAAGAGCAAAAACCAACGATAAGCTTTGGGCACGTGCCGTGCTCTATTCATTGCTAGCAGTACTTTTTATAGGATTTTTCGACCACTTCTTTCTCACGTTGCAACAAGGTCAATTGATGTTGGCTTTGATTGTTGGTTTAAGTTTGGGTAAAAAAACCTAAGGTGCTGGCGTTGGGGTTGTCAGTTCTGGGTGTGGACATGTTACACAGTATGTGTCTCCCGTTGGGTCGGTTACGATAACGGCTTCTTTTTCCTCGATATTTTCGGTTTGCCCAGCTTTTGCTACTTGATTTGTCGTTTTATCAATAAATACTTTCTGAAGTCCTGAGTCTACCTTGGTTGGTACAGTGCTTTTGATAAAATACTCAAACCGTGTCGGACAAACATATGGAGAGCCAGCAGCTTGTGGAAGTAATCCTGAAGTAGAGCAAACATTCTTACCAACAACGCTATCAGGTCTTTGAAATTCCTCTGGTGGTGTATTTTCAAGAAGGCCTTTCATAATCTGATTCCATATGGGGGCAGCACCGGTAACACCGCTCACAACGCCTTTTAGTGGGGTATTGTTATTGTTGCCTACCCATGTTGCAACAACAAACGATGGAGTGTATCCAATGGTCCAATTGTCACGATAGTCATTTGTTGTTCCGGTTTTAACCGCAACGGGATACCCTTTTATAAAAAGCGGAGAGTTGCTTCCAAACGCTGCTGAGCGGGCGCCATTGTCTGAGAGAATGTTTGAAATAATAAATGAAACTCCATCAGGTAGCACCTTTTCTCCAAGTAGAGGACTAATGGGTGGCTTGTACTCGTTGAGTACTTCTCCTTTGGTCGTTGTGACTTTTAGAATTGGGTGAAGATTGATTTTGTAGCCGGAGTTTGCAAAAACTCCATATGCCTGAACCATCTCAAGCATAGTAACCTCTCCTCCTCCCAATGTGAGAGATAGTCCGTAGCGTGCTGGATCTGTAAATGAATTAATACCCATTGCTGAAGCGGTTGCAATCATTGACTCTACCGTGTTGAGTTTTAACATTTTAACAGCCGGTATATTGAAAGAATTAGCCAGAGAGTATCTCATTTGCTGTACTCCATGAAACCTACCATCATAGTTTTGAGGGCAATATGCTGCTCCGCTAGGATTTGGAAAACATATTTTCTCATCAACAAAAGGAGTTGCGGCAGTATACCCTTTCACAAGCCCTGTTGCATAATTGATTGGTTTGATTGATGACCCTGGTTGCCTATTTGAAATTGCAACATTTACATTACCATCGCGCTCTGTGTCAAAATAATTTCTACTACCAACCATTGCCAGAATCTCTCCAGTTGCGGGCTTTGTGACAACGGATGCTGCATTGTACCAGTTGTTATTTCTCAAGGTTGCCTCTTCAGTTGCGAGTGCGTCTTCGGTTAGTTTTTGGATAGTAAGATCGAGGGATGTGATTACATCAAGACCACCCTGCTCTACCATTTTTTGCCCATATTGCTGCACAAGTAAGTCCTTAATGTAGAAAACAAAATGAGGTGCAAGAATCGTATCTCTAATTTCTGAGAACTTAAGGTCTTCGGAAGTCGCCTTTTTTTGCTCCTCTGCTGTAATATACCCCTCCTCTTTCATAATTTGAAGTACTTGAAGCTGTCTTTTTTTACCCTCTTCAGGATGTGAGCCAAAAGGAGAATAAACGCTTGGGGCTTGCGGAATGCCAGCAAGGTATGCGGATTGGGCGAGATCTAATTCAGAAACGTCTTTATCAAAATATATTTGACTTGCCGCTTCGACTCCCCACGCGGTGCCTCCATAAGAAACTTGATTGAGATACATTTCTAGCACCTGCTTTTTTGAATAGATTGCCTCAACAACAAAGGAAAGGATGACCTCTTTCACCTTTCTTGTGATAGTTCTGTCAAGCGTAAGTAATGAATTGCGAACAAGTTGTTGAGTAATTGTTGAACCCCCTTGAACAGTTTTGCGAAAAACGGTTACATACACAGCCCTCACAATTCCTTTAAGGTCTATTGCTCCGTGCTCGTAAAAATTCTTATCTTCTATAGCAACAGTTGCTTGCTGTAAATGAAGGGGCATTCTGTGAAGCGGTACAAATGACTGGTTCTTTGTGGCATAAATTGTATACAAAAGATTGCGGTTTCTGTCGTAAATTTTGCTGGATTGGGGGAAGTTATTAATACCTATAACGGTGGCTCTTGGAATGTCTTTTATAACAAATAGAAGTGCCAAAACAAGCATTAATACTGGAATTGCAAGGATAATATAGAGAGCTAAAAGCTTCTTTGTTGTAAGTAGCTTTTTTAAGAATTTCTTTGGAAATTTTCTTTTGATATTTTGTAACAAACGCATGGGAAAGTTGCCGATGGGCACAAGGATAATTATAGCATAAGGGAATTATTCCCCACTTTTTCTTTGAAGAGATATTGAGTACTCTTTGTCTGTAATTATTGTATCTTCAAATTTCAAGAAGTTTTTACCAAAAGATGAAGCTTTTGCTTCGAGTGGTTTGTAGTTTTCGGGAAATAGCACTGATGAAGTTAAGACATAGGGAGCTGTTCCGGGTTGCTTTAGGAAAAGAAACGAGTAAGGATTTATGGCTTTTAGCGTTGTTGCAGCTCCATTTGAGTAACGTAGTTCTATTGTTTGCTTTCCTCTTGGTGGGACAGTTGTAATAAAAGCAAAGAAAGTAAATCCGTACTCCTCATTTTCTTCCACTTCAAATTGACCACCCGTTGGTTTGAAGGTTTTTGCTTCGTATATTTTTATGTCTGTAATTGCTGGAATTTTATTCTGTTTTTCTCCATTAATGGTAATGCTTTCAAGTTTGCTTTTCCTTGGAACATATACTTTTATGTACGGTTTGTATTGTTCTGTAAAGTTATTAGTTAGTGTAAGCGTTGCCTTTGATTGAATTCCAAGACTCGAGATATCCGCTTGATATTCAACTGATCTACTTACTCCAATATTTGCTTTATTTACTCCAATATTTGCCTCATTTACCGCAAGAAAATCATACTGAGTTCCGCTTTGTCTATCTCGTTTATCTACAAATTCTCCGCCAAAATTGTTTGCATTAAAAATGGCTTGGTAGGGGGTTTCTCTAAAGGCAACTACTATGTGCTTTTGCTCCAACAAATCTGGTGTTAAAAGAGCAATATCAAGCCACTTGTTTTTGTCCTGCTCTAAGCGTAAAAGCACTTGGGTAAATATTTCATCAAGAATTGATTTCTTTTGCGTTGAGCCAGGAAAATTTCCATCTTTAATTGTCTGCTGAATATAATCAAACGCGTTGTCCTTTGAAATGCTCGTACCGTCACGCAATACAATTGGGCCAACAATTCCTATTATTTGCTTTAGCACCTCAAAATCAACTCCAATTACTCCATCGGGTCGCTTGCCTGTTTCGAGATTATAAATTAGCGCTGATTTGCTTGCTACCTCTTGAAAGTCTGTATAAAAGTTACTGTCACGTAAGTATAAATGAGGTTGTAAAAATCTTCTCACAACAAATGGTGGTTCGACGTGCTCCTTGAGTTGTCCGTCTAGTTCGTACACATCTCGTATTTTTAAATCAACAATTTTTCCATTCTTTAGAGAAAGCTCTCCGACTGAGCCGATAAATCCACCAGTAGGTCGTAATTCTCCGTTGTTTTGGAAAAGAATGAGATATTGCTTTTCCTTTCCAAAACCAAGGAGTGTGGGTGCTACCTGGAAAAGGCTGATTACTTTGGATTGGTTTAAGGTAAGTAGTGAATCGAGCGCTTTATTATTTTGTTCTAATTTTATTCTCTCACCCTGAGAATATAAAAAGGTAATACTTGAAAGAATGGATTCAAACTGCTTTCTTGTCAAACTTTTAGAATCCGCATTGCGTATTGTTTCAGCAGCAAGCTGTGCGAGGGAAAGGGATCTATCAATCAAATCATACACTGCCCTCATTCGCCTCTCTTTATCGAGAGGTGAAATGATTTCTGAGACTAAATAAACAGAGGGTCTGGCTGTGTTAAGAAGGAGTTTTGCGTAGTGAGTCTGCTGGTAGATTGGGCTAAAGTTACTTTTTTCAAATGAAGAAATCGTTTTTTTGAGTAACAACAAACCAGTTCCAAGGAGAATTGTATTCGCAATAATAAAAATAAATACGCTTAAGATAAGACTTGTTGCAAAAAACTTGAAACTATTTTTTGCTCTTCTCCCCTTTCTTGTTGGAACAGTTTTTTCATCAGCAACTTTATCCACTTCGATGTGGGCTAACTCCTCCCCTGCAACAGTTGAGGTAACTAATTCTGGAGCACTTTGCTCAAAGCCCTTCAAGTATTTATCTAAATATTCTTCTTTAAGTTTAAGTTGAGTTTTAATAAATTTTTCAATTTCAGCTCTTGAGTGTCTAGCAGGCAAGTCTTTTTGTTCGCGAAAATAGACCTGAATATCTGGGTATGCCCTCCCCAGCAGGTGAATAGCTGATAGAATGGTTTCTGGATGACTATAGAATAAGCAAAAGAAAACATGCGACTCGTGGGTACTAAAAAGAATCTTATTAACTCCTGAGATAAAGTCTGCAATTGTAATTGGATAGACAGGAAATAAATCATTGCCTGTAAGTGTTACTTCTCCTTTAGAAATTGCTGTTCTAATAATTGTTGAAAATTCATTTTGACTTTCCTTTCTTTTTCCGTCAAGTAGTTCCCCTACCCCGCCAAAAAGAAAATTTTTATTGGCGACAAGACTTTGGATGAGCATTTCAAAATCGCCAATTTTTAATATTGGAAAAAGGAAAAGCGCTTTTGTTTTATCGTTTGTAAATTTATTAATTAGATTTTCAGTAAATACAGATTCCTCTTTTTCAGTAAAATTGATTACAGCGTAGTCAATTTTCTCCTGAAGTTTTCCGAGTAGTAACATTTCTGTGTGAGAAATAAAATAATAGTTTTCTGATGTGATATGATTTCTTGCACTTTCTTCCGAAACGAAAATTACTTTAAATTTAGGAAGCAAAGACTTTATAAATTCAAGAGAGGATTCTGTGGGGCGAGAAAAAACACAAATTATTGGTAAGGATGAATCAAGTTCTTCAAGGGTGTGAAGTGGCATACTATTTCATTGTAGGGAAACTACCACCTTTTGTCCAGATAAAATGAGGCTATAGTAAAGGGTTAAATCTTGTAATCAAGCGCAAGATTTACCATCTCATCAGCTGCTGAGTTTTGAGCACGTGGAATTGCAGTGTAGGAGATTCTTGCGTTAAGACGAAATTCAAGCTGCTTAACCTTTGCAAAGAGAGGCAGCATGTTGGGATGCTTTACACGAAACTTGCCGGTGAGTTGGGATACCACTAATTGGGAATCAAGAAAAAAAGCGATGGCCGCTACTTCTTCCTTGCAATTTTTTTCGACCCAATCAAGTGAGTTAATAACTGCCGAGTACTCTGCAACGTTATTGGTATTGATTCCAATTCGTGTTCCTTGCTTATAAATAACTTTTTCCAAATCATCATAAATAACAAATCCGTAAGCTGCCTGTCCGGGATTGCCTCTTGAGCCCCCATCGCCAAAAATTTTTAGTTTATTTAACATACGACTTTCAGTTGTTATTCAAATATTTTTCATTAGTGAAATCTTAAAAGGATTGCTATTGTGGCCTATTCGTTTCTCTAAAATACCATAGCATTGCAAAAAACACTAGCCCTTCTGAAAATACTGTTATTATGGCAGCGGCCATATAGGAATACTTTGGAATGAAAATCAAATTTAGAATAATACTCGTAACCAAAGCGAAAAAGTAAAGCAAGACAAGAAATTTCATTTTTCCCTTGATGAGAAAATGCCATTGCAAAAGGCTTGTTAAAAAGAAGAAGGGAATGGAAAGTGAAAGAATTTGTAGAGGCGCTACGGATGTCACAAATTCGGGTTTTATAATTTGCAAGATTGGGGAGAAGAAAACAACGAGTACAGTTCCAGCAACTGAAAAAGCGCCAAATAATTGCAGATATTTTCTAAGAAGAGCAGTGTAGTCTTTTGAATTTGTTAGCTTGTCCAAGAGTAGTGGATAGATGCTATTTGAAAGGAATGTAGGAATTGAGATCGCAACTTCAAAAAAGCGGTAAGAAATACCATAAGTGCCTACATCCTTGTTACTTTGGAAAAGGGCAATAAGAAAAATATCAGATTTTGAATACATAACGTTAAAAACAATCATCACCCCTAATGGAAGGGAGAGTAGAAAGAGGTTTTTTGCAAACGGGATAAATTTGTGAAGTGTTAGGCGGAGCGAGAAGACTCCTTTAAGAAGAAGGCCCAAGAGAACACAAACGACTCCTCCAGCAAGAACATATGCAAAGAGAATAAGCGGTAGGTTGTCTTGCGTAACACCAACGTAAATAAGACCAATAAGAACTATTGAGGAGATAAAACTTGGAAGTATAGACAATTTGTAGGCAAGGTTTTTTTGAAGGAGCGTCTGCAGTGAAATTTGAATTGCCATGGTAAGAATAGTTAGTGAAAAAATAAGTATTCCATTCTTCTCAAGGGGCGAAAAACCTGAGGAGTGAGTAGGATTGTAGGGAAGGGTTAGGGCAATAAAGCAAACAATAGGAATAATAAGTAGCGACATGATAACGCGTAGCACTAGAAGGTTGCCTAGGTTTTTTTCAATACTCTGAAAATAAGTTTTCAAAAACATCGGATTCATTCCAAAATCAACGATGAGATAAAACACAGAAACAAAAGCTACAATTTTCGTAAAGCTTCCCAGTAGCTCGTATCCTGACAAGTACGCTATTAATAAAGTAGCAATAAGAGTTGAGAAGCTTGTCGAGAGTCGAATGAGAAATTGAAAGAGCGTATTAAGAGTAATTTTTTTCAGCTCAATTCCATTAAATCGTTGCATAGTAAAAGTATAGCGAGGTTGACCTAATGGTACAAGCTCTTTTCTTGAACTGAAATGAGGCTCATGATACAATCAAAGCTCAAATGGACAAAGTTTACGAACATAAAAACGTAGAGGAAAATCTCTATAAGGAATGGGAAGAAAAAGGGTACTTTAAGCCTGAGATAAATCCAGAGGGCACACCTTACTCAATAATTCTTCCACCCCCTAATGCCAACGCACCGCTTCATTTTGGTCATGCAATGTATGTTATAGAGGACATACTCGTACGTTACCATCGAATGAAGGGCGATAAGACCCTTTGGCTCCCTGGGGCAGATCATGCAGGGTTTGAGACGCAATTTGTTTTTGAGAAAAAATTGGCAGCTGAGGGAAAGAGTAGGTTTGATTTCAAGCGCGATGAGCTTTACGGAATGATTTTAGAATTTGTTGAGGGAAATAGGCCAGTTATGGAGGGACAGCTAAGAAAGATGGGGTTTTCGCTTGATTGGTCAAGAAAAAAATTAACCATAGACCCAGAAATTGTAGGGATTGTTTATAGAAATTTTAAAAAGCTTTTTGATGAAGGTTTGGCGTATAGAGCGCAGCGTCTTGTAAATTATTGCTCGTTTGATGGAACATCATTTTCAGATTTGGAGGTTGTCCATGAAGAACGAAAGAGTCCGTTGTATTACATAAAGTACGGACCACTTGTATTGGCAACGACAAGGCCTGAAACAAAATTTGGTGATACAGCTGTTGCCGTTAACCCAAAGGACAAAAGGTATGAGCAGTATGTTGGAAGGGAGTTGGAAATAGAAACAGTCTTAGGAAGTGCCAAGATAAAAGTGTTAGCTGATGAAATGGTAGACATGGAATTTGGAACTGGAGTTGTAAAGATAACTCCGGCTCATGACTTTAATGATTTTGACGTTGCAAAGCGGCACAACCTACCAAGCATACAAGTTATCGGATTTGACGGAAAAATGAATGAGCACGCTGGTGAGTTTGTTGGCTTGTATGTTAAGCAAGCGAGAAAAGCAGTTGTAGAAAAAATGCAAGAGAAAGGACTCATTGAAAAAATTGATGAGGAGTATGTGAATAGGGTTTCGCTTTGTTACAAATGTAAAAATATTTTAGAGCCTCTTCCAAAAGAACAGTGGTTTATCAAAATGGAACCACTGGCGGCTCCTGCTATTGATGCTGTCAAAAATGGAGACATTACAATTTTTCCAAACAGTTTTGAAAAATTGTATTTCCAATTTCTAGAAAATATTCGTGATTGGAATGTGTCTAGACAAGTAGTTTGGGGCATTCGTATTCCGGCTTTTAGTTGCGAAAAATGTTCGAACTGGATGGTAACAACGGGCGCGACACCCGAAAAATGTTCGAACTGCGATTCGAAAGTGCTTACTCAAGACAGTGACACATTTGATACGTGGTTCTCCTCAAGCCAATGGCCATATGCGACCTTGATGAGTAGCAACAAAACAAAGAACAATAATCAAGAATCGCAACAAGAGAATTTAACAGACTTTGAGACTTTTTATCCAACAAGCGTTATGGAAACAGGGTATGACATTTTAAGATGGTGGGTTGCAAGAATGGCGATGATGGGACTTTTTGCTACTGGTAAGGTTCCTTTTAAAAATGTTGTATTGCATGGTCTTGTTAACGACCCCCTTGGAAAAAAGATGAGTAAATCAAAAGGTAATGTTGTTAATCCATTGGAATTGGTGGAACAGTATGGTGCAGATGCTGTGAGATTTGCTTTAGTTTATGGAACGGCTCTTGGAAATGACCAAGTCCTCTCATATCCGAAATTGGAAGCAGCAAGAAGATTTACAAATAAGCTTTGGAATATTGCCCGCTTTATTACGATGCAGCAGGTGAGTCTTCCTAAACAAAGTGAAAGATCTCAAGATTCTTCGATTACATCTCAGAATGATATAAACAAACTTAAAGATTTTGCTAGTAACGAAAATGATAAGGAGTGGGTTGAAAAAGTTTCGGTACTAGTTTCAGAGGTTACAAAAAACATTGATAACTATCAATTCAATCAAGTTAGTGAAAAGCTTTATGAATTTGTCTGGCATCAGTTTGCAGATGTGTATATTGAGGATGTAAAACAACGAATGGATGAGAACTCATTTGCAGTTCTTAATTCTTTATTCTTAATTCTTAATTCAATGCTCCATCCAATGATGCCATTTGTAACTGATGAGATTTTTAGAAAACTTACGAATTCGCAAAGTTCCCTCATGATTGAAAACTGGCCTGCAGTCTAGCGACTATATTCTTCTCGTGCTACACTTTATGTAGTATGTTTCTCGTATTTGATATTGGTGGTACCACAACTCGAATGGCGGTTTCTCGTACTGGCGAGGCTTTAGATGAAGTAATGCTTTTTGACACAAATCATAGTTTTTCAGATGCAATGGCACAAATGAAATCTGTTGGAGAACAGCTTTCAAAGGGAGAGCGCTATCATGCGGTCGTTGGTGGTGTAAGAGCGTATGATAAGAAGCGCGGGATGCTCTTTAACCAACCAAATTTCCCCATGTGGGTGGATGAGCCACTTTTGCAGACAATGAAAGGAATATGGGGAGATGTGTATCTTGAAAATGATGCAGCTATGGTAGGTCTTGGAGAAGCCGTATTTGGTGCAGGAAAGAACAACAAAATTGTAGCGTACATAACGCTTTCAACAGGAGTTGGGGGATGCAGGATAACGAATGGGAGAGTTGATCTTACTACCTATAGCTTTGAACCCGGCAACATGTTAGTTGGTGCAAAGGGACGAGACGTTGAATACTTTGAAAAATTAGTTTCGGGAAGTGCAATAAAAGAGCGTTACGGGAAGTTTCCTAATGAGTTGGAGGATGCAATGGCATGGGAGGAAATAACTGAAATGGTTGCGATTGGACTGAACAATGTTGCGGTTATGTGGGGACCAGAAGTTATTATTCTAGGGGGCTCTGTTCCGCAGCGGTTGGATTTTGTGAAAGTAAATGAAGCGGTAAAAAAGCTTTGTGGAATTTTTCCAGAGGTCCCAATTGTTAAGAAGGATGAGCTTGATCAAAAGGGTGGGCTTTATGGTGCTTTGGCGTATCTGAAAAATCTCCCTTAGTGTAATTTGCTTCAAAATTATTGAATTACATACTTTAAGAAGCTAGAATAGACCCTAAGGCAAATATTACCGCATAATAACCGTTATATTACCGAATGAATAACTAATATGAAGTATCTATCAATTTTTCAGCAAGAATCAATGAAGAAATATCTGTTGACGTATTGCTGTCTTTTCCTTTTTGCGCAAGCAATAATTTTGGTTTTTGCAATAAATGATATGCGCGTGGAAATTAAAAACATTAACTCAATAAAAGAAGCAAGAGAAGAGAAAGCTTCTTATTGGATGAATGCGGTTGCTCAGTACCCAACTGAGCCGGATGTTTTATATAACGCATCAGTTGCATCACTTAATATGGGAGACAAGAAGGCGGCGTTGGGGTATCTTCAGAAAGCATTGCATATAGATCCACTATTTGTGAAAGCGAATGAATTGCGTGAGGAAATAGTAAAAAACTGAGTTTATTCTGAAGATTTTTCAGCGTCTGCTTTAGCTTCTTCTGTTGATCCTGATTCACCGGACTCTTCTTTTCCTTCTTCGCCTTCAGCCTTTTCTGCTGTTGCGACGGCGCCTTCATCGGCTGCTGCTTCGGCTGCTGCTTCTTCTTCTGCTGCAAGTTCTTCAGCAGCTTCTGATACCAAGTCATCAATTCTAAATATGGTTGGAGTTCCTTCTGTGAGAACAGTAACACCTGTTGGAATTTTCAAATCTTCAAGTGTGATGTTGTCATCAACTGCGGCAAGAGCTTCAACATTAACTTCAAAGTGTTCTGGCAAATCAGTTGGAAGAGCTTCAACCTCAATTTCATTTAATGTCTGAAGGAGTACTCCGATTTTGTCAGTTACTGCTTTTGGCTCCCCAATAGAAACGATTGGAATAGCAGTTTTAACCTTTTCTTTGAGGTTAACACGATAGAAGTCAGCATGGATAGGTGTGTATTCAAGAGGGTGAACTTGTACGTTTTTGATGAGAACTGGGTGTGTCTCGCTACCGACCTCAAGGTCAATAAGACCCGTTTCATGCACCTTTGAAAATACTTCTACAAACTCCTTCAATGGAAGTTGCACTTGAGTTGAGGCAAAGTTTTTGCCAAAAATATTTGCTGGCAAAATGCCTTCTCGTCGAAGTTTTTTGACTTGCTTTCCAGCAACAGTTCTTTTTTCAGCCTTTAAAGATTCTCTTTTCATTCAATGTATTGTACTAAAAGGACGGGAAAATTACAATGTAAGCTCATTTTGAGAGTTGTGAAGCTTGCCTTTGAGGCTTAAAACCTCTATAATAACCAATACTCATCGCGGGGTAGTGTACGGCTGCACAGGAGGCTCATAATCTCCTAGATAAGGTTCAACTCCTTACTCCGCAACATATTTTCATCAGAAAATATGGCAGTGGAGGAAGCTCCGCTTACTCCGCAACAACGAACCATTCACTGCGTTCAGGTTCATCGCTTCGCAGTGACTGGTAAGGCAGGGATGTACCGCAATGGTACGTCCCATTTTTTATGCAATTTTTCTACGTGTACGTTCTCGAGAATGTTAATAAGAAGTTTATTTATGTTGGTTATACTCAAAACCTAAAGAAACGTTTAGTTGAGCACAACAGTAGATTAGTGCGCTCCACACAGAGCTACGTTCCACTCGACCTTATATTTTATGAGGCTTACAAAAATCAAAAGGATGCTAAAAGGCGAGAAGAATACTTCAAAACAACAAAGGGGAAAGTTACCCTTAGGGCAATGTTGAAAGAGTATTTAAGAGAAGCATAAGAATTTTTCGACACGAACAAAATTTCACCAACTTCTTTTATTTTTCCCATGTGCTATATTAAATAGATTATTACCTATGGTAAAGAAGTTATTTATTAAGTATTGGTTTTTACTTCTCGTATTTCTTGTTGCGCTTTTTCTTAGAACCTTTCAACTCAGTGATATTCCCGTTGGGCTTCATGGAGATGAGGCAAGTATTGGATATAACGCGTATTCGCTCCTTAAAACAGCGCATGACCAGAATGGCAATTTCCTTCCCTTAGCAATAGATCAATTCGGTGATTTTCGGCCCGCTGGATACCATTATCTAGACATTCCCTTTGTCGCCATCTTAGGTCTTAATGAGCTGGCTGTAAGACTTCCCTCTGCACTATTTGGAGTTCTCTCTGTCGTTGCTTTCTATTTTTTGCTACTCGAATTGTTTGAGAGAAGAAGAATTGCAAATATTGGAGCCTTGCTTCTCGCAATTTCTCCTTGGCATATTGTTATTTCTCGAGCAACTTCTGAGGGTGTAATTGCTGCTTTTTTTGTGATTGTTGGTACTACCCTTGTTGTGAAAGGAATAAAGTCCAAAAAAAATATTATTCCGTTGCTTGTTTCAGGGTTTTTAGTGTTTGAGGTGAGTTTTTTGTTTTATCACTCAGCGCGCTTTTTCGTTCCCGTATTTGTTTTATTTTTGTTAGTTTTTTCTTTAAAACATTGGAAGGCAAGTAAGAAAAAAATTGTTTACTCAACCGTACTATTTGGTGCTCTGTTGCTTTCTCTTCTTTTTCTTTTTACGGCCGGTAAAGGTTCTGATAGGCCACTCAACGTTAGTATTTTAAATATTCCTGGTGGAACTACTGAATTAAAGCAGTCTCAAGATGAAGATGGAATTCAAAACCCTCTTATTACAAGATTTAACCACAACAAGCTATATTTTTACGGAAGGCTATTTGCGATTTCATACGCTCAACATTTTGATGGCGAATTTTTGTTCGTGAACACGGGATTGCCCGTAAGATATAAGGTGCCTTGGTCTGGAAATGTGTATCCGATTGAGGCTCCATTTATACTGTTTGGTCTTGCTGTGCTTCTGGCAGATGGGATAAGAACTAGGAAATTTGTTTATCTTATTCCAGTTGCTTGGCTT
Organism: uncultured Gammaproteobacteria bacterium; assembly: GCA_964557125.1. Classification (GTDB taxonomy): domain Bacteria; phylum Patescibacteriota; class Microgenomatia; order Levybacterales; family GWA1-39-11; genus CAZKYX01. The sequence goes on along the minus strand of CAZKYX010000013.1, from coordinate 6,039 downwards.
TTCATTGGTCCAATTCCTGCGGGACTTACATGGGAGGACATACCAAATATTCAGCGTTCAAGTATGACACTTTATGCTCTTCTCATGATGAGTGCATTTGGTCTGGATGAATTTTTGCAGCTTTTTAAAAAGAAATGGGGCTGGGTTGTTCTAATGCTTTTTGTTCTATTTTTACTTCAAAATTCACTCTACTTTTTCCATAATTACTTTTATCACACGAAAATTCATGAGCCATGGAATAGGAGCGCAGCAGAAAGAGAGTTAATTTTTGCAATAGACGAGTTAACACCCAAATTCAAAACCATTGTTATGACAACGGAACGTAATAATAATCTTATTTTTTACCTTTTCTATAATAAGTTTGATCCTCAAAAGTTTCAGGATATGGGTTCCCCTCAAGAAAAAGATAAGCTTCGCTTTTTAAATATGATATACAGGCAGCCCGCTTGTCCTCTCGAAGGTGATCCAAATGAGTATGCCAAACTTGACTATAGTAATACTGATACCGTCTTTATAGATAAGAGCGACTGTAAGCTTCCGAAGAACGCAGAGATATTGCAAGTGATAAAAACACCGGATGGGTCACCTGCTTTTTTTGTCGTAAAGTTAAATAAGCCACCACTAGAAGAATAATTTCCACCACTTTTGCCAGTTAGGTGTTATGTCTACAATTTCAGCAATTTTTGTATTTGTATGGGTTGGTGGTGCCAAAATGATAAATTCCCCTTCTTTTACCATCCCCAGTTTTTCTCTTGCTTCGCTCTCCACAAACTCATTTGTCTTGACATAATAGAGTCTTTCGTTGAGAAATACATTGCGTCTTTCCTCAGTATATAGGTCATTTTTGAGGCTAGTAACGATATCTCCATTGTCATTGAGGCGAATGATGGATGAGGCTATGTTCTTGATTAGGACAAGAAGTATTATAATGAGAAAGAGGGGCAATATTCTTTTCGTGTTGACATTTCGCATGGTTACTGATATTATAGGCTCAAATTAAATTTATGAATGAGCCTAGCTTGTTCATAGCTTTTTTGTATCTCTAAATTATGAATAATGTAGTAAAACTCAGAGACGCCCATGGCAAGTTTCAGGATTTCCTGAAAACTAAAAACCGTGCATCCGCCACTATCTTAGCATACGGCAAAGATATTGAGCAATTAATTGGCTTTATGGAGAATATTGAAAAAACAGATATCCATGAGGTTGCAGGAGGCGACATTCAAGCATTCCTATCAAAGTTACAAGGTGAAGGCTATACGCCAAAATCTTTATCTCGAAAGCTTAACTCCACAAGAACATTTTATCGATTTTTAAAGGTTAATGAGTATATTACCGATGATCCTTCTCTTATGGTTGATCACCCTAAGTATGAGCTCAATCCTCCACGAATTTTGTCACCCTTAGAATATAGGGCGCTTAGAGATGCAGCTTCAGTTGACTCAAGAATTTATGCAATTATCGAAGTTTTACTCCAGACAGGTATTAGAATTGGGGAACTTGCTGCTCTAAAGCTTGACAATATCAACGATGGAATATTGCACATCAATAAATATGAAGGTCACCCAGCTCGTGAGGTCCCACTCAATAGACGCGCAAAAGAAGCACTGAAGAGATATTTAGAGACAAGACCAAACACGCAAGACAATCATGTATTCGTTACTAAAACAGGAAGACCATTTTTAGTAAGAAATATTCGAGATGCAGTTGAAAGATATTTTAAAAAAGCTGGTATTGAAAACGTTAAGATTAACGATTTGAGACATACATTTGTAGCTCATCACTTAAAACAAGGCGTTTCACTTGTTTTCCTTTCAAGAGTTTTAGGACACAAAAGACTTTCCTCAACTGAAAGATACTTGCAATACGTAAAAGACAACAAAAATGGTGAAAGTACCATTCTCCAAGAACTTTAAATTACAAGAAAATGGTTAAATGGTGGCATTGTTAGATAGTTTTCCTTTGCAATCATCTTAGCAATTCTAGCCATTTCAACCATGCCTCTTTCTTGATTCCAGATATTTTTTGTGCCATAGTTATGGTATATGGAGCATACTGCCAATTCTGAAAATGAGCATGAGAGACATCATTACGAAGATGTAAAGACTTTCATTTCATGGAGTGCTCCCGGTAGACCTTTCAGGCCAAAAGGAAGGGAATTTTATGTTTCTGGGCTTCTTGTCGTATTTCTCATTGAGGTAATTTTATTCATCTTTACTGAGTATCTTCTTATGCTTGTTGTTGTTGCGCTTTACTTTTTTGCAGTGGCTCTTGCTACTGTTCCACCCCAAAATTTTCATTACAGAGTCAGTAATCAGGGAATAAAGGTTGAGGACCACTTTTATATTTGGGAAGAATTGTATGATTTTTACTTCAAAAATATTGATGGAGTACACGTTTTGATAGTAAGAACCCACTTATTGCTTCCAAGTGAATTAAAGATCTCCTTAGGCGAGATTCCAGTTGACCATGTAAGACGAGTTTTGGTTAGCTATCTTCCATATAGGGAAGTGGTAAAGCAGACTTTTGTAGAAAAGTCTGGAGACTGGCTTGGAAAGAATTTTCCTCTTGAACGTTAGGTTATCTCCCTCAAAATTGATATAATACCCAATATATGCGCTCGTAGCTTAATGGATAAGAGGACCTTGTCCATCTTGCACCGAGGAGATATGCGCTCGTAGCTCAATGGATAGAGCACTGGATTGCGGATCCAGAGGTTGATGGTTCGACCCCATTCGGGCGCGCATGTGGAGGGTTGGTCCGAGTGGTCAATGGCGACGGTTTCGAAAACCGTTCTCCCTAACGGGAGGCGCAGGTTCAAATCCTGTACCCTCCGCCTACGCTAAAGCTCTAGCGAGACAGGTCCGCCTACGCTAAAGCTCTAGCGAGACAGGTCCGCCTACGCTTGACTCTTTATAGTATCCTCACTACAATGCATCTCTATGGAAAGAACTGTTATGTCCTCTTGCGCTTCTGAAATTGCGCTTCGATATGAAGGTGAAGTTAATACGAGTGCTTTGTTTGGAGAGAGGAATAGCGAAAACCGAGTAAATATGCATACGTTGTATGTGATGCTTGTTGTATTGATCGGGAGTTTCCAATAGTTTCAGAAGCTGATATAGAGGTATTTTTAACTGAAAATTGCCAAAAAATACCTTCAGGTGAATATATAATGATAAAATAGCGTATGAAGTTTGAATTTTCTGCTGGTGGGGTGGTTTTTAAGGTAGAAAACGATACTATTCTTATCCTTGTAGCTCAGCATTCATATCATCATGGGTGGGTTTTTCCAAAAGGACTTATCGGTGACTCAATAAAAGGTGAGAAGAAAGAAGCAACAGCAATAAGAGAAGTTGAGGAGGAAACAGGAGCTAGAGCTGAAATTATTGAGGCGATCGCGCCAGTTACCTATTGGTACAATTTTGATGGACAGAAAATTAAAAAAACGGTCTATTACTTTGTAATGAAGTATGTTTCAGGAGACATTACAAAGCACGATTTTGAAATGGAGAATGTAGAATGGGTAGAGATGGATAAAGTTTTGGAAAAGCTCACATACAAAAGTGATAAAGAAGTATTTATGAAAGCAGAACCAGTTATTAGAAGTTTATAGTTTATAGTTCTTAGTTTATAGTCAAGCTTTATTGTTTCTAACTACGAACTACCGACTACTAACTACTAACTAGAAAAAAAGGAGGGGTCGCCTAGCGGTCTATGGCGCATGATTGGAAATCATGTTTAGGTTCGCCTATCGGGGGTTCGAATCCCCCCCTCTCCGCATGAGCTTGCGAGTGCGCTCTTTGAAGCTACAGTCATTCAGGCTGACGCATCTCGCCTCCTTTGCACTTACTCTTCGAGCAGTGTATACCTCATGCGCTGTTTGTGATACAGAAGTTGAAATCGAAGAAGACTTAGAAGAATAAGAAGTTCTGCAAGGGAGCCAAATACAGCTCTGAATTGATCAAAGTAAAAGGCCAAGAGATTAATTGTCGTCAGAGAGAAGAGTAGTCCGTACGAGCTGAAATATATTGCTCTTTTATCTTTTCCGATAACAAAGAAAAGTAGCCCTAAAGCAAAGAGAAGCCCAGCGACCCCTTCAAGCATGAGACGTAGAATAAAAAGCACAAGTTGAGTATTGCCGGATATTGTTCCAACATCAACTAGTTCCATGAGAATTGTTTGAAAATACTCCTGAGAAATTGCAATTCGTACCAGTAAAATAAGGTTTCCAAGTGATGCTGCAGCAAGAAGAGAAATTGCCACAATGAGAAAGGATTTATATACCCCTTTACGTAAAAACTTTCTCTCAAAGCTTTGAAAATTAAGTTCAATTCGTTCCCATGTGGTGGGTTTTAGTTTTGAAACTTTTATATGCTCTGTTCTTAAGAAAGCGCGAATAGATTTGGCAAGCTGAGTGAGCTCAGGGTAGGTTGTTTCTTTTGATATTTTCTCAAGTCTTTCGACCAATTCATTGTATTCGTCGCGATCTAAATCGTTATCAAGAAACTCCTCAAGAATGTCAAGCGCATGGTAGAGTTCTTTTCGCGCACTATGACCGGAAGGTTTTTTTACCTGTAGATACAGTAAGACTGTCAAAAGAAAGAACGCATAGATAATGGTGGCAGCTGGTTGGAAAAAGTAGTCATTTGTCTGGGTAATAAACTTTCCAACTTCATCAATAAAAAGTCCCATGCCAGCACCGGCAAGTACCGCGCTTATCAAATAGAATCTTCTGTTGGTAAAAATGAGGGGTAAAATAGCAGCTGCAAAGAGTAACAGTCCACCCCAGACAACGTGGGCAATATGCAAAAGATCCCCACCGATTTGGGGAAAATGAGTTATGGTAAGGTAGGAGCGAGTGATTATGACAGAGGCGGCAAAGCTAATAAGAGTTAGTAGTACATTTCTTTCAGCTCCCTGTCTTTTGACGGGAGACTGAAATTTTTTAATAAATTCCCTCATATTCTATTCAGTGTAGCATATTTTGAAGTTATCCACTTTGTTTTTCTGCTTCAAAATGGTAAAATTATGGGTTAGTAGTATTGGCTGGGTAGCTTTAGTTTAACTAAACGCAAGCTATCAAGCCTGATAAGGCTGGGTAGCTTAGTTGGTTAGAGCACGGCATTCATAACGCCGAGGTCGTGGGTCCGAATCCCACTCCAGCTACTAATTTTTATGAATAATTTCCCCATTGGAGTTTTTGATTCAGGAGTTGGAGGGCTATCAATTCTTTCTCAAATTCACCATCTTTTACCACAAGAAACAACCATCTATGTAGCTGATTCAGCCTACATGCCGTATGGAGAGAAGAGTGACGAACAAATTGTTGAACGTGCAGTTAGGATTGTTTCATTTTTCCAAGAAAAAAAAGTAAAAGCCGTTGTAGTCGCTTGTAATACAGCAACGATTGCTGCAATTGAGTCTCTTAGAAGTAAGTTCGAGCTTCCTATCATTGGCACGGTTCCTGTTATTAAAACTGTTGCTGAGTTAACTAAAACAGGGAAAGTTGCAGTGTTTGCTACTCCCTCAGCGAGTAAAAGTGAGTATATGAGTAGTCTCATTGAAAAGTTTGCTTCAGATATTAGAGTTCTTAAAATTGGGGAGAGTCATTTGGAAAATTTAATTGAAACAGGGAATATTAATTCTCCCGAAGTTGAAAAAATTCTTCAGCAGGAACTAGAGCCGCTTCTAAATACTGGTGTTGATGCAATTGCACTTGGTTGTACTCACTATCCATTTGTTAAGGAAAAGATTGAAGAGATTGTCGGTCCAAATGTAGTTGTGTGTGATTCAGGTGGTGCTGTTGCACGTCGGCTAAAACAAATACTTGAAACAGAACATCTTCTTTCTTTGCAAAGGGGCACTGACGCGTATTACACTACAGGAGATAGTCAAAAGTTTGAAGAAGTTGCAAGCAAACTAATGGAAAGAAAAATTAAGGCAAGCTGTATACTCTTGTAGTCATCCTGAACGGAGTGAAGGATCTTGTTTAGATTCTTCGCAAGCTCAGAATGACAACGATATGGAAAAATACAAAGA
>CAZKYX010000012.1:0-36255 GCA_964557125.1 uncultured Gammaproteobacteria bacterium | reverse complement strand
GCAGGAATCTCCGGCAGGAATCTCCGGCAGGAATCTCCGGCAGGAATCTCCGGCATCCAGGCTTACAGGAAAAATCCAGATCTGGAAACCGCCGTCGTCGTCGGGCTGACTTTCTCACGCCGAGAACCCCATGCAACAGAGCCGTCGTCGTCGGGGCTGAGTTTTCGACGGCGGAGACCCCAGGGAATTATCCATATCACACGGCTGAGTTCTGCGCTCGCAAAAGTCCACGCAAAAAAAAACGGCTGAGCTTTCCATTTGGAAGACTCAACCGCTAACGATTTCTAAAAACTTTATGGTATAACTAAAATGCCATTTCTGAAAAGGAACGAGCTGGGAACACAACTAACCAACTCGCTCCTGGGTCTTAAGAAAAATTAAAAAAACACAATGAACTACCAACACGCCAATGCTGATCTCTTATATACTGCCAAGCTTTTTGGCGGTGTCTATTTTTATCTTCTTGCCATCTATTTCAAGATGAACTATTTTGTCACGATCTCCGATTTGCGTCTCGTACATCTTATTCGCATACGACATATACAACTTGTCTCCACGAACAACGTATCCACCCGAAGGTACGCCTTTGATTCCTTCTACTTCCGTTAAAAGGGGAACTGGAGACGCATCCACTCCATTGTCGTTCCCATTCATTGCTCCGGAATTAGGCACGGTCGCTTTTGTCTTATAACTCTTCAGCATCGCTTCTTCTTCTTTTGTTTCCACTTCTTCAGGTACGCTATCTTCTGCCGTATCTTCCGAAATCATTTTCCTATGGTTTGAAATCATTTTCCTATGATCTGGATTCATTTTCCTATGAGTTGAAATTGATTTTCCTGAAGTGCCATTTTGATTTTCCTTGCGTTCCAAATCATTTTCCTGACATTCCAAATTTCTCGCAACCATCATCAACAAATCTCCATCACTTCCCAACCTATTCAATATCGCTTCAATGAAACTCCTACCACTCTTGTAACCGTACTCAGCAGATGCAAATTGTAATCTCATCATTGATACCGCTTCTACACTGATTACTTTGCTCTTGCTTTTCATACCACAAAGATAAATCATTTTCCTACACTTGTCAAGTGCTTTTTACTATTATTTTGTTATTTTAGTAACTTTTGTTACTTTCGTTACTTTTGTTACTAAAGTTACTAAAGTTATTTTTGTTACTTTCGTTATTTTAGTAACTTTTGTTACAAACTGTACTTAATATACTATTATTTCAGTCATTTTCCTGACTTTTCAAAGTGTTTTCCCGTGTTTTTTGGCACTTTCACAAATTTCAAATTCCTATTTTTTTGACTTTTTTATCCCAAAAGCTGACTTTCCGACGACGACGGCTACCAAAATGTTTATAAAAGCTATATTAATGGCTACATATAATGATTCATAATATATCTTTAAGTGGTTGATGAGATTACTTTCAGTGATTGGTTGAATTAATGGATTCGTTTGGGTGTTGGATTGAATACCTTTGTTGTTTTCCCACGTTTATTGATATTTCAGTTGGGTTTATTGATTTGTGTTATCAGCAACAACGGAAACAGAATGGTATTTCGCTTGGGTCTGGTTGTGGGAAATGCTCTGCTTCATAATCATTGAGTATTTGCTGTGCCATCTTTATTTCACTTAGCTCGGTTTCTGCAAGGCTTAGTGCCATTACGTCTGTGAGCTTGTCTGATGGTGTGAGCTTTGTAATGATCTCATTCAGTTCAAGCTCTCGGCCTAATAACATGAAATGCACTGAGTTCATCATAGGTCTTTGTATTTAATGGTCTCAATGGTTATCTTGCTACCGTGTGATATAATGGTTATCAGCTTTGGGCTATCAGTTACGCCAATTCTCAATAATCCTTCTGCTGCGTTCATGTATATGATGTCAAACTCTTCCTTTGTGAGCTGTGGGTTTTTTACGCAACATGGATACTCTTTAGCTATAAGCTCTGTTATTTCTTTGTATGCTACTCTCATAAAGGTACGATTTTCCTATTAAATTACAAAACTTTTTTGCCACTAATTTTACTCAATTTCTTTAAGTATTGAGTTCGGTAGCCTTATGATTTCTCCCTTGTAGTGGAACGGACTTTCATTTCCCATTGATGACAACTTTAATCCTGCCAACTGAAAACAATCTCCTATGTTTAAAATCTCTGCCTTACCATTGAAATAAAGTACGTGCTTGCTTGTGAGCTGAAATATCGGCTCTTTTAATCTTGACATTCTATTAATTTTTGTTTTAATTCTTCTGTAATATCTAAATCTATTTGCGTCATTCCCATCGTTCCAAAACCACGAGAATTTGTTTCTCTTACCGTTTGGATTAGCTTCAAATATGCGCTCCTTACTTTATGCTTATCTCCTTCGTCGTTCTCACGCAACTCCATATGCAAAAACCAATCGTCTTGGTACTCAACTTCAAAGTTCAATAAGTGCAATTTCTCAATGTGATCTTCAAAATACCACGCCGTCCTATTGTACTCCATTGACCTTTGCTTCTCTATACCTATTGGCATCTTTTTTATCTTCTGCGACACATACAGTATCAGCAAAGATATATTTTGCGGCAATCCGTAATGAATGTTAGTTGTCGCTTGCTCCTGCATCCATTGTGCTTTTTATCAGTGTGGCAATACTCTCTACAATTCCTGCTTCAACCTTCGTCCAAGTATTCCCGTTTAAGTGACCACAACCTTCTTCTTCATCGGAAAGACAAAGCAACTTATGTCCGCCTTCGTCCATAACATAAAACAGAATCTCTAATCCGGCATACAAACCAACAACTTCGTAAGCCTTACCTGCCAACAAATATCCAAGCGGACACCAAGATTGGTCGCTGAACATTACTTTATCACCTATTTTTAATTCCATCATGTCAAATTTTAAATGTTAATTCCTTTGAATTACATGGTACAAGATACAAAATTATCCAATACCACGCAAGTTCTAAAGACCAAATATTCTCCTGAAAAATGATTTTTTTTCTATCTTTTCCTTCGCCCCATTAAGCAATGAAACAAGCCTATTAATCTCCTGGTTCTGCTTTATCATAGTTTCACTGGCATTGTCCAATAATGCGTCACGCTTCCTTATTTCGGCATAATGTTCGTTGTTACTCATCCTTAGATTTAGGTTTTTATCCAACAGTAAGCCGTAATTTGATTTCAACTCTTTTACAGTATTTTGCAATACTTCGATCTCGCATATAGCCTGATTTAACTGCATTGAGATAGGTCTTACTTGTGTTTTGTTACTCATTTTAGCTTAAAATTTACTTTTTAGTGAATTAATTAATGAATTGAATTATTTTCGTAGAACTTCTTTTTACTATCTGTTACAAATCGTTACAAATTGTTACAAATGTTATTTTCGTTACAAATATACAGTATTTTAGTATTATTTTCCTATACAATCAGAAATAATACCCGTTTTTAAACGCATGAACTACCCATTAACGCTAAGTGTAGCATAATTGGCTTCAGGAGTCATCACTTTGACTAATGTCAACAGTTCGTCCTGATTTTTAAGAGTGTGTCCCCCACTCAATATGTTTTTTAAAGCAAACGATTTAATATTTATAGACGCATTTAAATCACGGTCAAGAACAGAATTACACTTACGGCAAGTCCATTCACGGTCTTTAAGTGTTAGCTCTTTATTTATGTTTCCACAACAGCTACACGTTTTTGATGATGGTGAAAATCGACCTATTTTAAGTATATTCTTACCTTGCCAATCAGACTTATACTCTAACATTGATACAAATGTCGACCAACTTACATCATTAATCGCTTGTGCTAAATTATGGTTTTTGACCATATTTTTTACTGACAATGTTTCAATCGCTATCGTTTGGTTCTCACGAATTAATTTAGTTGAAACTTTGTGTAAAAAATCTTTGCGTTTATTTACTACTTTTTCATGCAATAAGGCAAGTCGTTTTTTTGTTCTTTTGCCTTTGCATTTTGAATATTTACGCTGTACGTATTTTAATTTACCTTGTGCTTTGCGAAGGTTTTTAGGATTTTCAAAATATTCACCATTTGACGTAATTGCAAAATGTTTAATTCCCAAGTCTACTCCAACTGTTGTACTTTCTTCAACCATTGTTTTTATTGGAATTTCTGTATTAGTGTCAACCAATATTGATGCAAAGTATTTACCTGTTGGTGTAACACTTATAGTAGCACTTTTAATATTCCCTTTTATTTCTCTATGTAAAACAATATTAATACCTTCTTTGAATTTTGGAATAATCAAAAGATTATTTTCGACTATTACATTTTGTGGAATAGAAAAAGACTGACTTCCTTTATGTTTCGATTTGTATTTTGGGAAACCAGCGCCTTTAAAAAACTTCTTAAAGGCGATGTCCATGTTCTGTATAGATTGCTGTAAAGATTGACTATTTACTTCCTTCAACCACTTACATTCTTTTTTTAAATCAGGAAGTTGCTTAATTAAATCAAAAGGAGAAAAGTTGTGCTTAGACCCTATGTATGCAGTTGTTTTTGTTTCTAAAGCAAGATTGTATATAAATCTACTACTACCAATATGCTTTGCAATCAAATCTTTTTGTGATTTGGTTGGCAGTATTCGATATTTATACGATCTAAACATGTTGCAAAGATATAATACATTTTTGACAAAAACTCATATTTGTATAAATTTATAAAAAATAAACTAAAAATTAGTTCATTACGGCAAAACAAAACTTATTAATCAGTTTTTTTTTGCAACAAACGCATAAAATCGGGTACTACCTTTTGTTTCTTATAAATCAAAAGCGTCTTACCTGCATTTATCTTGGCTTGCATTTCGCTCATGTTGCCGTACTTCTCAAAGACTTCGTTTATAGGCATATCATCAGCGATACCGCTTCTCATCAAGTCTATTGCTTCTCTCAGATTCATTCCTTTGGAAGGCTCGTTTGACTTATTTGATTCAACTAATCTTTGGATCATGTACTCTTTTTGTGGAAGAGTTAATTTCTTTAACTTTGGATACTTTCTCATATCAATGGTGTTTCAACGTCATCATTTAATGTATCTGCCAATCTGCGGTAATACTCAACCTTCAGCTTTTTTCTTCTCACGTACTCGGCGTTAAGCATTTCAACAAACTGATTCCAGGTTGTCTTGTCGGTTACTTCCAATTCAAGTCCAAGACTTCCGTCAGGTGGGTAAACAATCATGTCGTAATATTTGCCGTCCATAGAACTAACTGAGTAGTTAATCTTATAGTCGTGTATTAGCTTTTGGAAAATTTCGTGTATCATATCTTTTCAATTTCTGCTTTTGACCACTTTTTGAAGGCTTCAAACTTGTTATTAATATCCAATAAAACGGCTTTTTGTTCTGCCGTCCAATTACGTGTCTCCGTTGGGTATCCAATATCAAAACCATCTACCCACTTATTGAGCTTTTCTTTAACCGGTGCTTTCGCTGCTTTCGCTGCTGCTTCCTGAGCTGCTTTCTCTGCTGCTGCTTTCTCCTTTGCTGCTTTCTCTTCTGCTGCCTTTCGATCCGCTTCCTGCTTTCTTAAACGCTCGTTCTCTGCTGCTTTTTCTGCCGCTATCTTTGCGTCAATGGATGCCTGCTTTTTAAGCTTCTCGTTTTCTACTCTAAGTCTCTCCTGCTCCTTTTCGTGTCTGTCTTTTGCTTTCTGTCCTACACTGAGCAAGTTTTGAAACTGCTCTTCTGTGATGTCGGACAAATCTTCTTCCATCAAAGATTTTTCATACACAAAGAACTGAAAAAGCTTTCCGCTTCGCTCTCTCGTTATTTTGGCTTTCTCTGCTGCTTCCTGCTGCTCTTTTGCAACCCTTTCAGCTTCCTTTCTCTCTTCTTCGTCTCTCTCCTTCTTAGCTGCTTCCAATCCTTTAACGAAAAGATTAAAAGACTCCTGCTCCATGTGCTGAATATTCGGAAAAGTTTTTCCGCCAAGAGCTTCGATTATTGCGTTCCTGGTATCTATGACTTTTTGCTCTTCTTCCTTGCGTTTGTTCTCAATAAAGCTGTAAACTTCTTCCAACTTTTCTTCCATCTGCTGAATAGGCTTAATGAGCTTGTTTTTTAAAGCGTCAACAAACCTACCTGCATTAAGGTAATACTCTTTTTCAACCTTGTGAACATCTACAATGCCCGTCCTAACCTTAACGAGTTTTTTCCTGAGTTCATTCGCTTCGTTTGCAACTTCGTTAGTGATTTCTTTTGTGAGGATATTTTCATAAACAGAAACGTATCCGTCACGCTCTGCAATTTTAGGCAGGAAGCTGTCTTCTATGCTTTTTGCCTTTGTGGTGTCAAGTCCGTATTCTACCGGATCAATTTTTACTATTTCCATTTTATATGATATTTAAGGTTTAAAAAATGTGCGTTTTTGGTTTGTGTCGCACCCCACATGGTGATCTTAATATTCTGATGGCAGGATTAATGTGTTATCAATCAGCCAAAGATTTGCAACGTCGTAAGGAAAGTCACTGTAAGGAATCCTTTGCGTGATCTGGATATTTCCGTTGCCGTCATCCATTGTTACCTTAAAGCTATCTCCTTTGATTCTCTCCAACTTCCAAACCTGTAATGTATTGTTAAGGCATCTTTTGTGAAACCTGTAAGAAGCAATTACGTCCAACAACCAATATGCTTGACACTGCTTAACCAAAATTTCTACGCCACTTGTAAACAATATTCCGAGTGGGTGTCTTACGTAATGGTCTGCGCAATGTGCATAACTAAGTTCCTGCATTTCATTGGCTACTGTTCTTGTTGCTGTTGCTGTGGTGTTCATGTGTTTGTATTTTTAATATGTATAATTTCTTCTTTCAAATTCAGTCGCTCCTAATCTTGTTTTTAATAGCTTCGTATTCATCCAAAAAGATACAAAATTTGTTGCATCTGATTGGAAATTACGTCTTTGTAAATCAACTCTGCAATTTTTTGAATTTGCATAAAGGATTTTTTTAATTTCAAATCCTTGTTTCAAAGCTTCTGATAAATTACGTGGTGTACTCATGATTTGTGTTTTAATGTGTGATTAATTATGATACAAAGATAAGCTATTTACTATTATTTGTCAAGTAAAATAACTAATTATTTTCAAAAAAAGTGAAATTATTTTCTTTTTATATCTTTATATGTGATATAACACATCTTAACCACTAATAAAACAGCTACTATTAAGCAACTCCATGAAAAAACATAAATAAATAAATCTCTCATACCTTAATTTTTAAAATGCAGGGGATCGCATCTTTTAAATGCATTCTCAGGATGGGAAGCGACCCCTCTGCAAATATTGAGAATTGGTTACATTATCTTCTAAGCCAAGCCAACAAATCAGGGGTGATCGTCGTAGGAAAAAATACTTTTGAATTTTCAACTAAATTTAGCTCCGGAAACATCTTGTTTACGTTGTCTAGTGTTTGTAATTTAGTCAGGTACGGCACAAGCTCGTTTTCTGCGTCTCTGTACTTGCATTCAAGGGTTTCAAGCTCTAAAGCAATATCCATTATTTTAGGACTCATGCTTACCGATCTTAATGTAGACCTGCCAATATTAGAAGGCAATTCAACATCAAAGTAAGTAAGTCTTGTAATACCCACATTAGTAGATTGAAAATAGCTTTTGTGCTTTTGGTACATTTCAAACATTCCACTCGGAAGCGTTGACTTTATATACTCGTAGCACTCTTGTTTTGCTTTTTCTCTCATCTCAATGATTTCTTTTTTTCTTTTGGCTAATATCAAGTCTTTGATGTTGTTCGCCAAGGCTTTTGTTATTCGTGTCATTTAATTAAGGTTTAGTGTGAAATGATGTTCGTAATAAAAATTATTTATGATGGTACATATCATATAGTTTTCCAAGTACGGAAAGTCGTAGTCTATTTCCTGAAGGACTTCAAATTCAGAATCCTTTACAATCTCTCTGTGCTTTGTGCCGTTTACAAAGAAATGACCTTTTCTTGTCTGCTGCCTTTCAGGGAAGGCGTATAAAACCTTGTTGCTCATTGTCTTATTTTAATTTGTGAAAAAGCGTCTTTGTATTCTTCCATCTTTTTAATCCTGGTTTCAAATGTTTTCTTTACTGCCCATGACTCTGCGTAAATCGAAGGGCAGCTTGTAATATACATACTTCCGCCTGTCATTTCTTCAACAATATCTATGAGACTTCTACATATATTAAGTTTACAGTTAAATATAAAGTCTGAACAATAGCATATTCCAAATTCAATTCCATTTGTTTGCAGAAAAAATTGTTTCCCTGCTTCCGTTCCGTCGTATGGATATTTCTCCAAGCACATTTTATAATGCTCTATTAACTTTTCGATCAAGTCGCCGTATGTTTTCATCATTCATATTTAGCATTTTTTGAAGTCTGACTTTCAGGTTTTCCAAATTGTTTTCCGGAAAATTGTACTCCGCCTTGCTGCCGAAGTTCTCAGTTATTTCCGTTAGTGATCTGTAAAAGTTATCCACCAAAACAGTGTTCAAAAGATTTTTTAGGTCTTCAATGTCGAACTCCACAAACTCAACCCAATCCCTTGTTTTTTCGCTCCAAACGGTAGCCATGAAAACATTTTTCTTTCTGTCTTCAATTTTCAAAATATCTATGTCGTAGTAGGTTTCTGTTCTGCTTCCGCCTGATTGGGCAGCATCTATTCTTTGGTCTTCAAATGATGTTGTCATTGTTATTGTGTTTTTATTAATTAATTAAAACTGCCTTTTCTTCGTTTAAGAACTTAATAGAATCATTGTAGGAATCCCTAATGTTAATATATTGCAGCAAAAACTATATTTTCAATAGTGTCTTTTGATTTTTCTCTTTTGCAATTTGGGTGCAATTCCAAATATTGATTAAACAAACTTTTGTCACCGTTCCAAAAATCATTGTTTAATTGTTTCTTTAAATCAGATCTTTTAGCTTGTAATTCAGATTGTTTTTTTTCTTCCTTCAAAGCGTCTAAAACATACTGGTATTTTTCTATAAACTCAGGCAAAAATTCAACAATAACAAAATTACCAGTTTTCCCACCTTTTGGAGCGTCGTTACCTATTTCGATTACTTTTATTAAATCTCGGTTTTTGTTGAATATGTTTTGAAAAGATGTGTTTTTGTAAGACTTACTACCTTGTTCAGTTGTGTAATACTTCCCATTACCTTTGAATGAGTATTGGAAAAAACATCTTACGTCGTTATTAATTTTTGGAGTTTTCATGTGTTTGTATTTAGTGTTTTTATTTATGATACAAAGATAAGCTATTTACTATTATTTGTCAAGTAAAAAGTATATTTATTTTTCAAAAAAGTGAAAATAATTTTAAAATGTTATGATTTCCCTTTCATATACTTCAAAATCTCTCTCTTTTTTTATCAGCTCTTCAATAGCCATTACCGTAACATCTACCGCTTCATCGTGTGGAACGTTCGGGAATTTTGTGAGTATTTCTATGTATCTTTTATTCCATGATCTTCCTGCGAATGTATCCTTTATTAATTTTACCTTTCCACCCTTGATTGAATTTGTACACGCTGAAAATCTTCCGTACTTACTGTCGTTGCTTTTTGGGTATGCCATTACATTAACCGGTGTATCATATTTAAGCTCTTCAATAATTGCGTAGCCGCTTGATGCTTCTTCCACTACCATCAGTGAGTTACTTGCCGATCCTGAATAATCAAAATAGATTTCTTGCAACCTGTCTTTTAATTTCAGGTAAGTCAATCGCTCATCTATAAAATCCAAAACATAAATGCTGTATCGGTAAGGTATCACTACGAATATTCCTGAAGGGTCGTTCTTTTGCTTGTCTTTAAATGCCGAGTCCACAAAGTAGTAAACTGGATTACCCCAAAAATCTGCTGGCATATCGGACGCTTCGACGATCTCAAAATTTTCAGCCGCAACGAGACCACCACCGAGCTTTGAAGGTTCTTGACCGTACTGCGCTGAGTAGTAAAAGTCTCCCATATCAGAAACGAGCTTGTCCATTACTTCCCATCCCCTACGAGAAGGGTTCATAAGACCGTCTTTGTAAAACCTTATCAGATCAGGCGGTTGAATATCGTATTCAGTAGTAGCAGGTATCTTGATGAGTTTTATAACTTTCTTTTCCTTCGACAAAATGTGTGCCGTCATATCATTGATTGAAACCCTTTGCTGTACGAACAATTCAAGTGTAGTGGCTTCTTCAACGTTTCTGTTCCGGAACACCTGGTCATACCATAAGGAGTCCTTATCGAAGAGTTCAGGGTTTGCCGAGTCGTTTGGATTGTTACCGTCGTCCATTATCTTAACGTGGGCGTGGTATCCCGTAACTTTAGCTCCTACTGAAGTGGCAAGTCTCCATCCGCCTGCTGAGTTCTTATAGAAAAACTTCGCATCCTGATCGGCTCTAATTTTGAATTTTCCACCGTAAAGGATCTGGTATTTGTCCGAGCTTATTACGTCCTTTGACTTTACGCTCAAATCTATGGATAGGTCTGCATTGTAAGATACAGTAATCAACTGAAGGCTTGGGTCTATCGCCCACAACCAAGCTGGCCACATTACCGAGCAAATAGTTGACTTCGATTCTCCTGGAGGAATGTTGATCGCTATGTCATATTCCTTCGGCTGTCTTTTAATGATTGATTTGGAAAATTGCTGAAGCTCTCCGCAAAGATATTTAATGTGCCAATTATCAACCATCTTGTCCTTGATAATTACTTCCCAAAACTCACATACGAACTGATAAAAAGCATCATCAAATCTTTCATATGCCGTAGTTCTAAGTCTCGATATGGCTATTAACTCTCTCTTATCTGTCAAAACATCTTATTTTTAAGACAAAGTTCTACCTTTTTCGTGTAAATATCCAATATTTCTTCATAGTTGTTCTCGTGATATGATTTTCCTATGCCGTACATATTTTTTTCTTCTTCAAGCTGAATCACTCTTTCGAGACCAATCTTTATTATCAGGTTCTCTCTGTAATTTGTGAAAGTCCAATTTATCCTATTGCCTTGAATTGATTGAGCATTTACATTGTCTTCGTTAAACATGATAGATTTGATTTCCCTGGAAATGTAATGGCCCGCGTCTGAGTTTGAACACCAACGCCCATCCTTCATATAATAAAAGATGGGCGAATTTGTGTCTATACATTTACCATAGCCATATTGGTTAGTATCGCGAAGTTTTATATATCTGGCAAACATCTGCCAAGCTCTATCTTCCAACTTCATAATTCAAACTTTAACTGACTTTTATAATTAGACCAACGCTTTTCTTGCTTAAGAAAATAGTTTTCATTTATTTCAATTCCAATAAATTCTTCTACGCCAAACTTGTCTGCTGAAATTCTACTGCTTCCTGATCCTAAGTGCGTGTCTATGACTTTCATTCCTTTAAATCCAAATTCTAAAAACAATTTATCATAAAGCATAATTGGTTTATGACAAGGGTGTATTCTCTTTTCATTTAACTTCTTATTCCCTTGCTGTGTCATTGGTTCTGAAAGACTTTTTGCTTGTTGCATTCCGGCCCACAATAAAGGTAATTCTATTTCATTTTCAATCATTGAACAATAAGCCATTTCATAAGACTTGAAACTCATTCCTTCAGCTACGCCTTTGTTCCACTTTATTCTGCCGCTACCTAATCCAGTCCAGTTTACATATTCAACACCGAAAATAATTTGATGCTTTGATATTCTTTTTAGCTCATCAAAGTATTCTTGACTTGGCGTTTCTTTGTCCCAATCCGAAAAATCATAAGGCTTTTTATTTGCGTTTCCATTTAACCGAGTCCCGTTTTTCTGCTTTACGGTTGTTTTTATTTCCTTCAAAAAAGCCATATTACCAACATCAATTCCATACGGTATATCACATACGGCTAAATCAAAATAACCATCTTTATACATAGGTAGCACATTCTTATAATCGTCTTTATATACGAGACTGTGCATCAGACGTAAATGTAAGTTTTAGCCATCGTTGGGTGCGGAACGAGCCGCTTACCCTTCAATTTGTCTTGTACTGATTCTGCTGCTTCAATGGCAGATTTATATCTCTTGATTTTTACATCAAGCATTGTTTCTTTTTTGACCAATGGACGCTTACCTTTTTCTGAACTCATGGTTTGATTGTTTTTAAAATGGTAATTCCGTGTCTTCTGGAATAGGTGCTGCGAGTTCCGCTTCATTTGAATGTCCCTGTCCCCACTCTTTTGTGTTTCCCAAAATTGGCATAGCTTTCTTTTCGTCATCAGACATTTTATCGAGCAACTCCTTTGGAAGCGATTGCTTAACCAAATGAGAATCCTTTTGGCCTTCTGCCGGATTTTTAATAGGAAAGTGATTAAGGTCTATATACAGTCCCTTTTCTCCAATAAATAGATTGTTTTCTTTGATGGGAATTATCAGGCAGTCGATTTCTCCTGAAGTTCCTTTGAGTATTTTCCTTGTATGTTTTAAAGCCGCAAGATTCAGCTTTGTGCTTAAATTATTCATTATCTATTAATTAATTTGTTTACCCAATTTTTTGTGTCTTCAGGAAAGTTATTTTTCAGCACCCATGCCGCAAATCCGTAGTCGCTATTTACGGGACGTCCTACGTTCTTTCCAAAAGACCATCTGTATTCTGCTCCATCGAAATAAATCTTACCTGCCAGATCACAACGCTTCTTTTCCCCTTGCAGCATAAGGTCTATTTCTTCTACGCTTTTCTGCTCTATCTTGTCAACAAGGAAATTCAAAATTTCAACAGTTGCGCTAATGTCAGAAGCGGCGTCGTGTGCATTTTCAATATCCTTACCGAGTAATCTTTTATATATGTCGCCCAATGAGTTTGGATACAAATGTCTGTAAAGCTTCATTACATCAATCAAATTGCAATCCCAATCCATGAACTCTATTCCTGCCCTTTTCATTTCTGCACACAACAAAGGAATGTCGAAGCCGTCTGAATTGAAACCACCAACATCGCAGCCGTGAAAAATCTCATAAATTCTTTTGGATAATTTCTCAAAGGTTATTGAATTTTTAACCATATCGTCGGTTATTCCATGAACGTCGGACGCTTCTTTCGGAATTGGCACTCCAGGATTAACGTAAGTATTAAACTCAAACCTTTCTCCATTTGAATTTATCTTGAATCCTGAAATCTGAACTATTCTGTCGTTTTCAGTGTCTACGCCTGTTGTTTCAAGGTCGAAAAAAACTATTGGTCTTATTACTTTCAGCATAAATTATTTATTAAATTTGATTATTTTTATATCCATATTCTCGTCCAACTGAACCATAATTTTCTTTCCGAGTATCGGCTGTAATGGTAAAATTACGGAAAAATCCATCCACCGCAAACATTTTACCGGATAATCTTTGTAAAAATCAATTGTTATTTTAGCCATCATTAAGACATAATTCCTTACCTGCGGATTGGTGTGGTTCACTAATGGAGATTTGATTTGTTTCTCAAAACTCATGTCGTCGTATAGGTTCATATCAATCCCAATATTCGTTAGGATAACCAAAGTCTCTTCCATCTTCAGGACTGCGATCCTTATTTTTGTACTTTGATACAAATTGCTTTTTCTTGTACTCTTCTGCCGCCTTTCTATATTCGGGGTTATCAAGAGTGTCTCTTTTGTAACATTTAGGGTCACATCCGTTTGTTCTGCACGGTCTTGCTGTAACTGGACAAATCATATATTATTCTCTTTTACTTTTACTGAGTTCAAAAATTCTTCTACTTCTATTTCCATGAGTTCACTATCATCGTTAACTATCGTCATTCTACCGTTTGGCTGCGGTATATCAACTCCTAAGCAATCAAATGACCAATCCTTAATATCCTTCAGGTATTTCATAAAAGCTCTTGTGTCGAGAGCTGTGGTTGTTTTGTGCTTTATTCCGTACTTGTTTCCAAGCCTATCCCAAAGAACCATGTCACCCTCCGGAATAAACATATCTTTCAGCATATCGTGAATCATCATGTAATCCCTATGAGATCCTATTCTGAAATTGTTTCCCTGAAGTATAAATCCTGCCGTCACCAATGGAACTACAACCGCCCAATAATAAGCGTTTTGGTCATCAGTTCTTTTCTTTGGCATACCAAAAAAAGTCATCGTTATATAAACGATTTCTCCAGCTCTGTGAAACATCTTGTTTACTTCGTCTCGAACTCTCGAAGACGTAGTCCAGGTTGCATCAGGATTTATCTTAACACTGTATTCGCATTTTTGCATATTACTCCTTCGTTTACTAATTTCCAAAATTCATAACCTTCAGGCGTTAGTCTCCAAACAAAAGCCCTTTTTAAATCGTCTTCTTTATTATCGAACTGTCTTCTTCTTCTGATTTCAGCCAATATTTGAATGTCTTTATCTTTTATATCTTTTATTTTCATGCCAATTTCAACTTACCTTGATTAACTTGCTCCTTCGCAACACTTCTCCTTAGATCAGTAAGACCCATTTTAAGCTCTTCGTCTTCCAAGTGGTTTATTATCTGAAAAAAACTACACTCCTTCCATTTCTCGTCTCTGTCTTTCACTACGTTTACCGCCCATCCGTTTTTGTACCCCCTTACGCTTTGAGCTAAGAGCAATTTCCCCACCGGTAGTTCCTTCAATTTACCGAAACCCATATTTACCATTCCTTCAATCAGAAGAGCTTCCCTGCTCAATACTTCCATCTTTATACCACCGCTCAAAACAACTTTCTCCTTCACGTACTTAAACTCGTGACCGCACTCACAAATCCTTATGTTTGGTCTATTCATTTTCCTACACTCCGGACATTCTTTTGGCTCTGCTTTGTACTCTCCTTTTTTCTTAGCCTTCGTTGTGGTTAGTGCAAATTCTTGTTGGTCGTAATCTTCAACGAAATTATGTCTTATCGTATTTCCGCCAAAATCAAAAACAACGGCGTACTTTTTACCTTCACCTGGTCTTTGCGCTCTTCCTATACACTGAATGTAAACCGTTTTAGAGTTTGTGGCTCTGTTCATGCAGCACACTTCAATCATTGGTACGTCCAATCCTTCTATAAATACGGCAACATTGCAGATCACTAAAACTTTTCCTTGCTCAACCAACTTTAGCGACGCTTCTCTTTCTTCATCCGGTGTTTCTCCGTCAATGTGTATGGCAGGTATTCCTGCTTCATTGAAAGTCTGCGCCATTATCTTTGAGTGCTGAACGTTCACGTTGAAAACGATCATTCTCTTTCCTGGAGTATATTGCTTGTACATATTCACAACGTCGGAATACGCCGTCATGGTATTGAATACGTCAAACATTTCTTTTTCCACAAACTCACCGGCACGTACATGAACATTCGATAGGTCTACTTTTCTTTCAGGAACAATCACTTTTGTTTCGCAAAGAAATCCCTGCTTAATCAGCTCCCACATTTTTATTGGGTTCACGATCTTGTTGAAAACATCACCGAGACCGCTACCATCAAGACGCTCAGGCGTAGCCGTAAGACCAACCATAACTTTGTCTTGGTAATGCTCAACCACTTTCATAAACTGATTACTCTTTATGTGGTGAGCTTCATCAAATATTATCAAATCTGCTTCAGGAAACTCTCTGCCAACTAAAGACTGAATAGAAGCAACCTGAATATTTCTTCTGCGGTTCTCTTTGCTTCCTGCAATTATGAGACCTGAATTTATATCGAATTGGTTCTGTAATCGCTCTTTGAACTGATGTACGAGCTTTTTCCTATGAACCACAAAAAGCACTTTCCTGTCTTTCTCTTGCGCCATCTTACAAACGGCTGAAAATATTGTGCTTTTACCTGCTCCGCAAGACAATACTACCAATACTCTCTTATTGCCTTCTCTGATTAAAGAGAATAGCTGAGATATGGTTTGTTTTTGATAATCTCTAAGCATTTACTTATATACTTCTTTTAAAATTTCTATTTCTTTTTCCAATTCCAACGACTTTATTTCGGCGATAAGCTTTTCAAGCTTTTTGAAAACGTTCTTATTTCTATTGTTTGGAATGTAGTTCAATGACTTTCGTTCATTCCACAATTCCTCCGACAACCTTGCTAATTCAAATATTTGGTCTTTCACGGCTTCATTTTTAGTTCGTGAATACCTTTGAAAATCTTACGATCTTTTATGTAGTAGTTTCCACGTTTGTTATTGTGCAGTACATGATACCTTCTATGAGTAGGATAAAGGTCAATCCATCCGTTAACTCTGTATTGGTATTCAGTCAATTTAACTACGTTTTCAAGTTCCATTATTTCGGCAATTCGTATCGGTAGTCTATCTGCACGTCTTTTTTTCTGCTCTTCCCTATATTGACTCCAATCTTCGGATGTATATTGTTCGCTCATTACTTATTTATTACGATGATCTTACCACCTACCATTGTTCCGGATTCCTTAAACTCTCCTCTCGGAATGTCGATAACCTCAGCGCCAACTTCGTAAAGCCAATCGCAATGGTACACATATTTATTATCTTGCATTGTGATTTGAATTATAATACAAATATAAGCCTTTTACTTTTATTTGTCAAGTGTTTTTATGCTTTTTTATTCAGGAAAATTAAAAAAAGGTTGTTTTGAGTAGCTTTTAAAGTGATCTACCGCTTTACTGAAATTATTTCCCCCTATTTCTATACCCGTAAAATCTAATTTCATATGATCCAATTTGTTTGCAATATCAACAGCGATAGCCACCGTTCCGCTCCCAAGATGAGAATCGAATATTTTGTCTCCTTCCTTGCAGTATTTTCTTATCAGGTAAGAGTATAATTCAACCGGCTTTTGCGTTGGGTGTATTTTCCCACCTGTTCGGTTATCGAACCTGAAAAGCTGCGCAGGTGTATCGAAGGACGTCCATGCAAGTTCTATTTGGCTGAAATTTTCCCAGGGTTGAACTTTGTCCCAACATACATAACATCGTGTCGGTCTCAATGGAAAATAATTTCCTCCCCAAATGATCTGGTTTTTGGTAATCCTGAAAAGTTCATCAAAATATTCCTGATCTGGTATTGCGCCGTCCCAATCTATGTCGGATTTATTTTTACTTTTTCTTCCGCCATCATTCAGAATTTTTGCTCCTTTCTTCCTTTGGAAGTTCGTTGCTGCCATCGTAGGGGCGCTTATGCCGTAAGGAGGGTCTACTATACCAATATTGTAATAACCAATCGGCATTTCTCTCATTAGCTCTAAGTTATCTCCGAGTAATAACCTTATATTGTCTTTCTCAAAATATTCCATATTAAAAAGGCAATTCTTCAAAAAGTTCATCAGGAATATCCCTGTTATTTATTACAAACGGATTTATACTGTCATCTATTTTCTCAAATCCCATGTCGTCGTGAGCAACTTCGTATCTGTTTGTGCTTCTGAAGAAATTGAACTCTATTGTTCCTTCTCCTCCCCTTACGCCTTTCTTCTTTATTTTCTTGAAGATGAGTTTTACTTTCTTAGAGTCTGGGTCGGTTGCTCTCTCGTGTCTGTAAATAACCATGATGTTATCAAACATATTATTGAACATGGCTCCACCACTCAAAGAGTACTGATCTGGCTCTGGCAGCGTTCCGTCTTTGTTCTTTGTTGGCTTCGTTGGGTGCGCTGCATACAAGCAAGCTTTATAATTCGCAGCAAAGAACTTCTCTTGACTTAATTCGTTCTGAAGGTACAAGTCTTCCCTGTTTGCCATATTGTGATAAATCTTATTCCAGGGGTCTTTTATGTAAGAGTTCACGCCGTATTGAAGTCTTAGAAAGCTTATCTTTTCGTTTATCCACCTATTGTCAGGCAATGGGTAATGGCCTGTAACAGGATCGGGTTCAGGGTGTATGTAATAAAATCTGTCTTTGATGAAATTCAGTGCGCTCCTATACTCAAATTCCGTTGCTCTTTCGCTTCCGTATTTCTTGTCGATGTTTTTACCCATGAATATTTTAGCCAAATCCGAGTAAAAGTATTGTGCAGGGTTGTCTTCCACGCAGTAACAAGCAAACTTTAAACCGTTCTGCATGGCATGAAGCACGGCAATGAATCTCAATATCTGAGACTTACCATCGGAAGGATATCCGGTTATCAAAGTGAGTTCACCATCAAGAACCGTCCAATATTGGTTTATAGGACTTCCATCAATTTCGATACCGGTGTAAACGCCATTGTGGTACTCGTCAATCATTTCATCAATGAGCGAAGCTGTCAAAGGAACTACACCAAGCACAGGATAAGGCTCTGCGTTATTCAGTAGGTTCTTAAATGTTTCTTCGATCTGGTCTCTCTTCATACCTGATGAAATCAAAGACAAAAGCTTTTCGTTTGAGTCTTTGTGAACTCCCATGACTACCTTTCTGCATCGGTACTCTCCAAGCCTTCTTGCTATCTCTCTGAAGGTGTATTCACCTGGTTCATCTGAATCTCCTGCCAAATAGAAAATCTCAATCTCATTAAGTCTTGCCGCAGCATTGGTAATACATTCGAGCTTTCCGTCCAATGTGCTTCCGAGCTGCCCAGCTCCCTGATCGAGAGACAATATAGCATGATGTTTGTCGAAGCCAAGCTCTACCCATGTAAGAGCATCTATTTCTCCTTCAGTTATAATACAAGTCTTCTTTTCGGTAATGCTGTCTATTCGGTAAAGTACTTTTTCTGCTTCCGGAAATTGGCTAAACTTCTTATCAGCAATGCTTCTCTTTTTGTAATTTATAAGAGTTCCTGACTTGAAGTAGTTGAAATATATTTCACCTACCGAAAATGTTACGTTCTCTTTCGATATGGTTTCTTGTGATATTCCTCTGCCTTCAAAAAACAATGCAAGTTCTCTCGGAACTCCAGCTAAGTTCTTTTTAAATTCAGGTCGCTTATATTCCTTTGTACTCACCTTGCCTTGAAAGTTGCAATTAGGACTCCAGCATTTGTAAACACCTAAGTCGATGTTCACGCTAAGGTCTTTGTCTCTCTTGTGACCTTTCCTTCCAAAGCAAACAGGGCAGTAAGTTTTCTTTATGCCCGTCGTTGCTGTACCTAAATCTATTCCTAAGTCTGCAAGTTTAGTGCTTAACATCTATTACTTTTATTATTTTTTTGTACTGCTTATCCTACGCTCTAAATTTCAAATCTTCCCCTTCCATTTCCAAATATGATGGAAATTTCTCAGCGTCTAGTTGGTCTACAAATTCAACCATCTTTAACATATCAAATACCTGAATCTTATTTACCCTATTTCCGAACTCTTCATAGAATTTTCGGCAGCAAACATCTTCGTTATTTAAACTTGCCTTATGACAAATGAAATGTGTTTGCTCTTTTACGCAATCCTTAATTATCTGATTTGCTCTGTAAGAAGGCACTATTCTGTCTTTTGACAATAAACAGTTTTTACATTGTGTTTTATATACTTTAAACATTGTGCTTTCAATTATAATACAAATATAAGCCTTTTGCTTTTATTTGTCAAGTATAATTATCATTATTTTAGAAAATATCTTCAAAATTTCTTCCGAAAGTTATATTTGAGTTACCTCCTGCTACTTCTTTGATAGTTACTTTTACGTTTTTACCGCCCAATGATTTGAGTTCATCGTAAAGAGCAATCGTAAACAAGTCTCTGTTTCCTAAAATATCTGAAGCGGCTTTCTCCGTGAAACCTGATGCGTAATCTATAAATCCTTGACTTCCGCCACTTCTTTTACTCCTATACCCCTTTTCTAAGTGCTTCCTTAGTGTTCCCTGAGCCAAAATTTCAGCAACTTCTTCATCTGCTCCTTTCTTTTCAATCCACCAAACTCTTAATTGGTCAACGTAAGAATCAAATCCTATTCGAGCCAATCTGTTTTTTGCTGTTTCTGCCGTATATCCCTTATCTATGTCAATTCCGTAGTCTTCCATTACAATTTCAACCTTCCTTCCTGTTGAAGTTTTCCTTCTCTTACCCCTTATGCTTTTGGTTAATTTTAGCGTATAATCGTGATCTTGCTTCAAAAGTTCTCCTCTCATTATACTTACTGAATAATTAGCAAGGTCGTCGAGTACTTTTGCCGTAAATCTGTTTATGTGGATCATAAGAAAATCTTTGTTGTTAACAATCCTGTAAGACCACCACACATTGCACCAAAAGCATAAACTATTCTTTCTTTTTCGGTAGCTATATTTGCTTTCTTTACATTTCCAACCCAATAGTAAGATATTGCAAATCCGGCAATAGCCACTCCGAGATAAAATCCTTTGGCTAAAAATATGGTGTTGATCGAAACCAAAAAAACCTGAATGAATGAAGTCTTAAAAATACTTATCATACTCTTGGTTTTCCGACAACCGTTTCAGGGTATTCTTTAAAAGAGTGGTCTACATCAAAACACGGCATCATTGGTAAATTCAAATCAACCATCAAACCGTACATTCCGCCTGATCCTTCCCATTGGATTGTCCTTCCTAAAATGTCCTTGTTTCTCAACTTTAGGTACTGAAGATATGTCGCCCTGTATTCCCTACGCTCTGAGTATTCAGAAATTAAAACTCCAGCTTCAGTTTCCTTGCCGTTTTGCACAAGCCATCTGTAATTATCAGAATTTAACCACAAGTACAATCCGTCGTATTCATAGCAAGTTACTTTCTTCAAGTAGCTGATTATGCTTACATAAATTTCCGAGCAATCCTGAAATACTTCAACAGGGTGTCGGTTTTTGCAGTATCCTGAAGAGCAAGTCTTGTGATTCAGGACGTCCAAAATAAATAACTTTGCATTACTTAGCGTATGCTTATCGTTCTCTGAAAATATCTCATCAAACTGAAATGTTCTCTCTGTGATGGCAACTATCGGTGTTGATGTTTCGGTTTGAGCATCAGGGTTTTTTATAACAGCCTTGTCTCTGTCGAACCAATAGGTTTTACCCTTGCCGTGACCTGCACCTTTACCTGGAACAGAAAGCTCTTCTATTCTCTCGATGTATGCAAATGAACTTGGTCTTTTGCATTTTATCTCATTCCCTTCTCTGTCTCTTACTACCGGTGCGTAGATTACCGATTCTCTGATAAGCCTTATATAATCCTTGTATTCTGGCAGCATGGTCTTATTTTTAATACAAATTTACAATATTTATTTTACAACTTCTCCAAATAGTTTTTCAAATTCATCGTCGTTAATTTCTTTTTCAACTTTGTATTTTATTGGCTCTAAACTGAAAGTTATTTTATCTTTATAGTACTCGTCAAAAGCTTTGTTGTATTCTTCAATACTCATGCCTTCTTTGTAAACATTTGTGTCGTATGAATTCCATTCACATTTACTCATTTTAACTAATTGCTGCTTTTTGTAAATTTAACTGATATAAAACTTCTTCGACATTTTTGTTTATGTCTACTCCTTCGCTGTATTCCAAATAGTAACCTATTCTCGAAAATAGCTCTGTGCCTATCTTTTTTGAAATGGCGTTCGCCTTATTGAAAGACTCAAACTCTGCGTTCGTTTCTCCTGTATAAATACGGTCTGGAACGTTGAAATAATAGAAGAAATAAGGGCTTTCCCTTAAAAAATGATTGTAGCGTTCAAAAAAAAATATACGTCCAATCCAACTTCCATATCAATATCCTTAAAATATGTCATTTGGTCATCCGTTAGCTTCCTTAGCGTGTAAACGGTTTCTTCTCTGTTGTATCCTTCTTCCCTAACTATTGCCGCCAACGTTCTAAGATATTCCGTATAAGTATCTTCAGGTGTTTTCTCTGGCTTGATGTTACAAATTCTCATCGTCTCCATCGCTTCTATGTATTGACCGTATTTCAAATCAGGATTTACTCTCCCTGAAAAGTCTTTCATAAATGGCACAACCCAATTTTTACCTTTGTACTCAAACGTGTATTTCAGCTCGTCCGTAACCTTTGGTATCTGATAACTTGTTATTACCGAGTTTACAAGATACA
Organism: uncultured Gammaproteobacteria bacterium; assembly: GCA_964557125.1. GTDB lineage: Bacteria > Patescibacteriota > Microgenomatia > Levybacterales > GWA1-39-11 > CAZKYX01. The sequence goes on along the minus strand of CAZKYX010000012.1, from coordinate 14,356 downwards.
GAAGCTCATTTATGGTTTTCGTTTTGTCTGCCGGCTTATAGTGACCAATAGTGAGCTTCATTGCAAGCTCTTCGTCAAAACCATCAATCACGCACCCTAATGCTTTTACGGCTTCTGATGCAGCGTATTCGTTTCCTGAGCCTTCATTGTAGACTTCCACAAACTTGTTATGATGAATATTAAACTCGATATAGGAATCAAGCCTTATTTCCTTACAGTTTGTAGGAACTTTAAGTATGTGGTTTTCTATCTTTAATTCGATCATGCTATCCTTGTTGATATGGTCGCTCTGAATGTATCAAAAAACTTCTTTGAGAACGTTTTGAATTGTCCTTCTTCAATCAATGTCAAATCCATATCCGATCGTATTGAGTTCAAAAAATCAATAGCTACATCTATGTCGTTTGCGAACTTTAACTTTATTTGGTCATCGCTCTGCTCCATTATGGATTTATACATATTACCCATCCTGCTGTTTTGGCTTTCCTTATCCTCCGCAACAACTTGTATAGTTGGTGTAGGAATTACCTTTTTTTTTTCAGGGCTAAAATCTTCAACAGTAAAGCTGGCGATCTTGTACTTTTTACCGGATACCTTTTTCGGAACTCCGTAAATTGCGTTCACTTCGTCTTCAACAGCTTTCCCTTTGTAATTACTCAGGATAACCGTCTTGATGTTTCTAGCCAGATCATTATTCTCGCTTTCTATTGCTTGTTTTAAGCTATCTATTAAACTTCTGTATGCCATTATTTTGATGTTTTTAATCTCATTATCATTTGCTTCTCGTCATCGTTCATCTGTCTCGCTTTGACGAACGTACCGCTTTCCAGGTACTCGTAAATCATTTCGTCGGAGTGATCCTGAAGGTTGAATACCATAACTTCACGCTCAATAAACTCTTTGTTGATTATTGTTAGCGTTTCTGCTATTTTCTTTTTTAGTGTCTTAATTCCTACCGGCGACAACTCAGCCATTTCAACAAGCATTCCGAGAGCTTCTTTTATCTCTTCTTCTTCGTTGGCATCAACAGTAAGGATTTCTCTTACAGATTCCATGAATACCATCTTCTCATCAAGCAACTTGTTTAATTGGTAAAACTCGTCTTTGTAATCAATCAACTCTTCTTTAGTTAAATTGAAAATCAAAGTCTGCTTATCCTTTGAAAAGTAGTTGTCTTTTACCAACTGTTCGTCCAAATTCATTCCGAGAACCATACCTTCCGTTTCTTCTTGTTTTTTTGCTTTTGCTGCCATTATTATTTATTTACTTTTTTACTCTTCTTTGGTAGTTCTATTTTTTCAACTTCAGACAAAACCTGATTCCATTTTGTGTCAACCATATTCCACTCGTATCGCATTATGTCGATTATCACATTTACTGCTGCTTTAGCACATTTCTTTGAATGAGCATGAGAAACCTTAAATCCTTTCATCTTGTCAAATATTTCTTTTGCTTTAGCTTCTGCCCAAGTGTTTGAAGATACACCCCAATCGTTTTTTGAATTTATCATCTGAGTATTATTAAAATTCCACCTATAAAAAACGCAATTACCATCATCAAAACAATTATTATCAATGCAGAAACGTAGACAAATATTTCTACTTCTTCTTCGCAAAATTGAGTCCAAGTATGTTTCAACTTTAAGTAAATACTCTTTAAATTCATGGCAAAAGAAATTATTTTATTCATTGCTTAAAACTTTTTTACTGATCTGGTACATTGCTTCTATATCTTCGTCGCTCAACTCTGAAATTTTCCTTTCTACTTCGCTCAAAGTATTGTCGCTTTCCTTCATGCTTCCGATTACCTGTTTTCCAACGGCGTTAACTACTGATGCGTTTGGCGGAAAATACTTTTCGTCTTCAATTTCCGCTCTCAATACTTTTTCTCTCGTTACTACTCCATTTGCATCAACCACGTCAACGAACTCATAAACTCTCCTGGTTGTTACCTTTGAATGTCCAAGCAAGGATTTCTTTACGCCAACAGCTACGTCTTTGGGTAGGTTATCTATACAAGCGTCGTACCCCTTCTGTTCTGCGAGCTTTAGTTTCGGGTCTTTTATCTGCCTTGTGTAATACCAATTCTTATCGAAGCCGAGTTTTTTAATTACCTGGTCTCTGTTTAATCCCTGAGCAAACAAAAGAGTTATGATGTCGTACTCAGCATCATTCAGAAAATCAGGCTTCCTGCCGTTCGGTAATTTTATCGTCAACTCATTTGACATAATTCAACTCATTTATTTTTACTGGATTATATTCTTGCTCTTTTAGCTGAATGTAATCGCAAGATAAAATTTCCTTCTGTAATTTTCGCATTTGTCTTGAAGGTATTTTTTTCTCCATGCAGATGTGTCTTATTATCTCCATAGATTTATCCTTACCGATAAGCGTTACTGCTATTTTTACAAAGTGGTCTTTCACAATGATTTTGATAAGTCGTCAATAAATTTACTCCTTCCTCCTTCAATCGCTTTTATGACCATTGGGTGCTGACACAATTTCTTAAACTTGTTGAAATTTATTCCTGCTCTCTTAGCAATCGTATTGTGGCTATATCCTTCATAAGACATTCTCTCAATTATTGCCAATAGCGTAGGGTTTATATCAGTGTCAAAATACTTTATTCCATCAACGAAACCCAAAGTTTTATAGCAAGTGACTATGTGATGGTCTCCACCCCTTTTTATTTCAATCTCTCTATCGAGCTGAACTTTCACGTCGTAGGCTTCCGGATAATACTCAAAAACGTCTTCACCTTCATTCAGCCAAATAGCCATCTGCCAAAATGGTTTACTGTTCATGTAACCAACACCTACAATCACCCAAGTGGTCTTGCAGTGTTTTACAGGCCTTTGGTCTTCCGAATTAGTTTTAAACGTGTACTTCCTCAATTTCTTCTATTCCTACTTTACTGATATTGATTTCGTAAGTATAACCAAGTACTTTTAAAGTTTCGGTGAACTTAGACAAAGATATATTTCCTGCTTCGAGCTGATTTATATATCCTTGTGTGGTTTTCAATCTTTCAGCTAAGTCAACCTGAGTTAATCCTTCTCTTATTCTTACTTTTCTTAATCCCTGTCCTAATTTAAGGTTAGCCATATACTTTTATTTAGTGCAAAGATAAGCCTTTTACTTTTATTTGTCAAATTGTTTTATCCTTTTTCGGTAAAAAATTGTGAACTAAATTAAATGAGCCATTTGTAAACTCCATTCCAATAGTTATTCCACCCAAATACTTTCCATCGTAGTAGGCCATTCCTATCTCATGTGTAGCCATTTTGAACTCAAACTTGTCGTAATCTGAATCCTGGTACGGACGGTTAAATGATTTTCTGATTATTTTTGAGAACAAATCTATTCTCGCTCTCTTTACCATGTCGTTCTGAATCTGCGTATAAACGTTATCTTCTGAAATTTCTTTTGGCACAATCTCGAAGTTTCCTTCGTTCTTTCTCTTGTTTTCTTCTATCCTTTGGAAGACTAATGATTTTTTACCCATTTTAAAGCGTTTTAAGCGATTATTATTTTAAACCTTTCCATTGAGCCGTCTGTGGTATAATTCTTCAACCTGAACGTTCGCTGCAATCGACAGCCATGTTTTCCACGTTATTCCACCACCCATAAGAAACCTTCTTGTTACTTCCATCTTTAATTGTTCGTCCGTGAGTATCGTTTCAGCTAAAAATTTCTTTACAGCCGTAGCTTCGTCGCTCGTCATTTCAATTCCCTTCTTTTTCCGGACTATCTCTATAATTTCTTCCATAATGGTTTTCCCTTTGATGCCGTTGCTTATTTCCTTTGTCGGGATCTCTTTGCTTCCGCCAACATCAAACCACTTCTGAAAACTCGATGTTATACCCTTATGGTTTTTTGGGTCAAATTCTCTGCCCTTGTTGTAGACCCAATACTCAGCAAACATTTCTGAAAGCGTAGGTAGGTCTAATTCGGTTCTCGAAAGTATATCGTCCATTTCGGATCTCATTCTCTTTCTTAAAAGGTCACACATTTTTACACCCAAAGTTTTGATGTCGGGGGGTAGGGGGGTATTGGAAGGTGAAGGTAAAGGAAGGTCTTTAGTGCCAACTGATAGGGAATTATTATTATCTGGCAAATTAGAAAAATTTTGAATGGGAAAGGTTTTTTCTTCAGAAAATTCTGTTTCTATTTCTAAGTTTTCTTCTGATTTTTTTTCATTTTGTCCTTCTCTTTCTCCTTCTTGGGGCGTTACGTAACGTGACTCGTAACGTGACGGTACAACACGTTGATTATCAATGCCTAATTTTTTCAAAGTGTCATTGGTTTTGTTCCTGAATTTTTGCTGTCTAATTGCATTTTGGTTCAATACATCATCATAAGACTTTAACTTATCTTGGTACTTTTCCCAATTATTTAATTTCAAATGACCATTATCAATAACAGAAATCATACTAAATCCTTCAAAAATTCTTAAAGCCGCTCTAAATACATCTATATTATGTCCGGACACTCTTGCTAACATAGCTTCGTCTATTGGCAATTCTTTTACAAGATAAATACAACCGTCACTATTTTTCTTTCCTGCTATACACAATAGTTTTACCCAAATAACGATATATTCATATCCATTTTCCATTGATTCGATGATTTTTATTTTATCATCATCAAACATTGAAACGCTTAATTTAACCCAACTTATATTCATATTTTATACTTTTTATTCTTCAAAAGATATACAACTTTGAATGTATTCCATAAAATTACTATAGTTTTTGAAACGACCATTTTTTGCCATACCTATAATATGTTCTAAGTCATATCCAGATTGGTGGTATTCTGTTAAAATACTTATCATTTTATGATTATTAACATAATGCAAGTTGTTCTTACAAAGATTTACTATATAAGAAATCTTTTGCCTATACTCTGGCATTGACTGTATATTTAATATACCACCAACTTTATTTAAAACAATCTCAAAACTATCATCGTCTTTATAGTAATTTTCCACAGAAGTATCAATGGCGTCAAGAACCTTTATAATACCATATTTTTTAACATGCTTTGTTATTATGCCAATGCCTTTTTGATTTAAAGTGAAAACATAAAACTGTTCGTTAAAATAGTCAATAGCCTTTTGAGCTTCAATATTTTTAAACTCAAGGTTTTCATCCCTCCATTTAAGCATCATTTCAAGTTGTTGTCTTCGTAAGTTTAGTTCTTCAATCTGTTTTCGTTGTTTTTCCACTATAGAACTATCTGAAATTAATTTATCAGATTTCCCGTTATTACAACTAAAACAAGCTGTAATTAAATTCATTAATTCATTATCACCACCGTTAGAAATAGGGTTTATGTGATCAACTTCTAAAATTACGTCTGGAGCTTTTGATCCGCAATATTGACAAGCGAATGAGTCTCTCTTAAAAACTTCAAATCTTGTGGATTTAGATAAAGGCTTTCTTTCTGCCATATTAAATAAAAAAAGGTCTACACCCCGACACGGTATAGACCAATATTATGTGAAAGAATATTCACGATTAGTTTTTTACTGGTGTCGGTCAATAAAAAACCAATTACTTTGATGCGAAAACAGGAATCGAACCTGATGTTTTTGGGTTATGAGCCCAACGAGTAAAACCGTTTCTCCCTTTCGCATCACAAAGATAAACCATTTTACTGTTATTGTCAAATAAAAAAGTGAGATTAAATTAATAATCTCACTCATATATATGAAAGTACGTGGACATGGCAGTGCAAATATAAAATAAAAATGAGCAACTACACAAATAATCGCTCACTTTGTTTTCAATTAACAATTTTCTAAAACCAAAAATCGAACATTTTATACGCACCATACTTTTACGGCACTTCAAGTATACGGCTTTTTTATTTACTTGTCAAGTGCTATCTGCAATATTTATATCTTACCCACTTTATTTGTACACATTTTTGATTGCTTGTTGACGTAAGTCTTCTGCCACCATCAGTAAATGTTTTAATTTCATCACCACACTTCGTTCCTGCAAACGCTTCACCGTAATCCATTTTTGGATAACTATTTGGTAATCCATTACATTTAAGTATTGCTTGTGCTTCGTTAGACTCAACGACATTAAAGCATTGTCTACATTCTTCTTTTCCGCAAGAAGCTAATAAAATAAAAAATAATAATCTATACATTTTTTTGAAATTTTGCTATCAATGGAACTTTTTTTCTCCTATCTCCAAATTGTAAACTCTCATGGTCTCCGTGTTCAACCATCGTAAACTCTGTTCTGTACATCTTAATTCCTTCAGCGTGTATCTTTCGAGATAAGAACGGGCCGATACCTGACGTTGATGTTTTAACAGGTATAGCACCCAAAAGCCAAATCTTCATGTCTTCGTGAATACCTTTGGTGAAGTAAAAATTACCATCAACATACTTTTGAGTTACAAACTTATGATCTCCGTAAACATACTCTTTCTCTTCTGCATCTGTGTAAAGGCATTTCTTTTCCGGAATATAAATAGGACTCAAAGTAAAATCCTTATCAGGTATTGACTTTACTTTGCTGTAAAAATCCTTCACAAAATTATCGCACGGCGTACAGTCATCTTCGAGAACCAAAATATTCAAATTTGCTCTGATCTGGATCATCATCCTAAATGTTCTGTTATGACATTCCTTAGGGTCTCCTTTGATAAATGTCATATCCTGAATGAATACGTTTTTCGGCCAGCGATAGCGTCTGTATTCTTTGATGTCGCAATTATTGACACAAAGGATTACTCTTTCAGCATCTTTGAGTTTTTGTGTGTTTTCGAGAGCCATTTCAGCCCTGTTACACGTTGGCATTAGTATCAGCATATTTTATGTTTTATTCAATGATTTCCCACTTTGGTATTGGAATTATAAACCTTCCTTTGTAAACCTTCCTTAGCTTTTCGATAATTGCGTCCTTGAAGTTCCATGCCAATATTACAATGTAATCAGGAACATCTTTTTCAACCATGTCAATACCCACTATCGGTATTCCTGTACCTGGCGAAAACTTACCTATTTTCTCCGGCGTTTGGTCAACTATGTAATCAATCACATCGGTATTTATGTCCGAGTAGTTTAAAAGCGTGTTACCCTTAGCTGAAGCAGCAAAAGCGGCTATCTTTCTACCTTCTTTCTTCAAACATAAAAGTCCAAACTTAAAATCACTTACCAATCTATCAACCTGTTCGCTCCAATTTTGGAATAATTCAAACTTATAAAAACCCTTATCTCTTTCATTATTCATAAAATCAAAAACAGATTGCTGAACAGCACGAGTGGATTCAATTTTTGAGATTGTCATTCTTATCGTTCCACCGTGAATGTTTATTTTTTCAACGCCAATCAAATTTAATCCATGTCTCTGAACCATCCTGTAAACCGGAAGCACCGACATATAAGATAAGTGTTCATAATATGTAGTATCAAACTCTATATTTTCTATAAAATCAACAATGTACGGACACTCGATTACTAAAATACCTTCATCAGCAAGACAATCATAAGCAGCTTGTAAAAATTCGTGTACGTCGTGAACGTGAGCAAAAACATTAGTTGCTGTTATCAAATCAGCCTTTCCGTATTTCTGAATTACATGATCCGCAACCTTGCAAGACCAAAAATCTGTTATACATGGTATTCCTTCGCTTTCAGCGATGGCAGTAAGATTGCTTGCAGGGTCTACACCTAAAACCGTACACCCAACTTCATCCCTAAACTCCTTCAAAAGTGCTGCGTCGTTCGATGCAAGATCAATGTGGAAACCTTCTTTTTTTATAATACCAGATTTTTTAAAGTCTATTGCCATATTTCTGCAATGCTCAACATACGGTTTGTTTATTCCAGACCGATAAGTATAGTAGGAAAACATTTTCTTAGGCTCTATGATTACCGACAACTGAGATAAAGAACAATCATCACAGTACAAAATCTGTAATGGGTATCTTTCCTGATCCTTTGCTCTCTGAGAAGTGAACTCCAAATTGTTCGCCAATGGCATAAGGTTTAAGTCCAGGTACTTTCTCATATTCGTACTTCCGCAACACCGGCAATTTGTATGAACCGAAACAACTGAGTTTTCAGACTTGTAGTTTATCCACTTTTGGATATTTAACGAAGTATCTTCAGGTGTAAAATACCTTTGGTCTTTTATTGAAATTGCTTCAACGTTCGGATTTGTTCTGAAGGCGTGGTCGAAAAGAGTTTTCCTTTCTGTACCCAAATTCAGAACTCCGGTGAGCGGACTTATCGCAGCTTCGTAAATCATTGGCGCAAGAATACTAACGTAATCCTTTGACGTCCACTTATCAATGAAAGCCTTTTTGTACTTAAATTCCCTACCAAATGAAGTTCTGATTATCAAGTGGTTTTTTACAGCTACGGCTGAACACTCACCACCCAGCTTTGTGTGAGAGTATAGATTGAATGGCATAATCTCATCCGTCTCCTTGTAGTTACCCCTGTCTCCTTTGTAAATGTAATCAGTGGATAAATAAACGTACCTTATTTTCTTAGCAATACAGACAAGAGATAAGTGAGCCGAACCAATGATATTGGTCATTATAGCTCCTGTTGGGTCTGATTCTACAACCCTGTTGTCGGTTACTGCGGCTGCATTTATGATAATATCCGGATTGTATCGCTTGATACATCTTTCAACTTGCAACATGCTGATAATGTCGCAATCTTGCTTTTTAACAGCAATTATATCCTTGCCGTATCTTTTTGTTAATTCAGTGCCAAGTAATCCACCTGCACCCAATAATAAAACTTTCATTTTTAATTTTTAATTGTGAACTAATAAGCAACCCTGAACCCTAACAAATTTCTTATCCCCGTATTTATTTATAATGTCCTGAAAATAGAACCAATCGGCAGAATGTTCCTCTACGTGTACAAATCCTATCTCACAAGCAATGTCTTTCCTGATTATAACTCCTGCGCAATCAACATGACCTCTCTTTAATCTGCATATCATTACCTTGTGATCTACATAGCTGTGAACCATTTCACTACAAAATGAAGCAAAATATTTACCATCCATCAACGGCGTAATCATCTTTTGCAAAAATGAAGGTACGTGATGGTTGTCGTGGTTTGTAATAAGCACAAAATCAAAATCAGTATTCCTTAGATTCTGTAAGTAATCTCTTCTTATGGTGTGACCCCAATAGCCAGCTCTTTCAGTCGTCTCGATGTAAATTATTCTTGGGTCATTTACGGCATCTACAATTCCCTGGATATTGATACTTCCGTCTGACTTTCCATCGTGAACCAAATATAAGACCCAATTCTTATGCGTTTGTGCCAACATAGAACCAATCACATCAGGAAAAGCATTGTATATCGTGCAGATAACAGCTACCTTGTCTCCTATCTTTTTTGGTTCATAGTACGGAACATTGAGCTTCGCAGAAACTTCTTCAGCGTAATAAAACGCTTTGTCGTGTTCCTGCATCCTTCGCATCTTGATGCTTTTCCTGTGACCAATATCCCAAAGTGGACTATTGGCAAGGTTGGAAATCATAAACGCTTCTTCGCCGAGACTCCTGAGCTGGTGAAATAATGTATTCTTTCCGCCTAAGTGTTCAAAGTGATAGCACTCTTGTTTTGACGTAACCCTGTCGGAAGGGAAAGTGAGTAATTTACTTACTCGTTTGCTGATCCTGAAACCTGTGGTTCTTACGTGGTCGGTAACTTCGCTCGAAATGTGCATTACCAGTGAGCCAACCTGATTTACATTCAGGAATTTTTGAACGAAATCCCTGCTCATCGGTATCGTGTCGTCCGTACACCAAAGTAAGTAATCCCAATCGTTATCAAACTTATAAAGCCTTTCAAGGCATACGTCCTGAAAAGCTCCTATATCAAAACCTATGTTTTGCCTTTGAATGTATGTTACATCAGCGTATCCTTTGCAAATGTTGTTGTAAATAACTACGTCTTCTACTTTTTCGTAATTGTGGATTACTGTGAGCGAAGCATTTGTTTTATCGCATTGATCCCAACAGTGAAGCCACCTCTGTAAGTTTTCGATCCGGTTGTAAACGATTACGCATACGGATATTTTCATGACGTCTTGATGTATTTTTTGAAAAACTTTTCGTACTGTTTTACCGTAAGGTTTGATTTCTCTTCTTCATCAACCGTATTTAATGTTTGGCTTCTAAGGTGAGTAACCTTTGAGTTTATCGCAATGCAAGGCGGTGTTTCTATTTTCTTCAGCTGCTCCAGGAAACTATCGTCTGCGTACCAAAATCCAAAGTCTTCGTCAAATCCACCTATTTGCTGCCATGTTTTTTTATCAATCATAAAGCACCATGGCGAAAAGTGAACCTTGTTTGTGTACCCTAATTTATTTGTCCTTATAGCCATTTGCTTTTTAAGTCCAGGATCAACAGAACTTACAACCGGCATATTGCACGCAATCAATGGTTTCAACCATCCGTTATGGAAAACTAAGTCGTTATTACAAATCAAAAAGCGATCATACTTTGAGTACATTTTTATACCTTCGTTGGCTATCTTATTGTAATTAAATTCAGTATCTTCGTAATGTATGGTTGTTGCGTTTTTGTACTTGAACTGTGTCTTTTCAAAAACTATAACTTCGAGATTACCTTCATTTGAATTTACGATAGCTGAGTTTATGCAGTTCTGTGTCATTTCTCTCAGCTCATTTGTTTTTCCGTCGGAAATAACTATCATGGCAACTTTCACGTTCCTATAATCCATACATTATTTTTTTTATATCTTCTTCAAATTCATTGAAATTAAATGCGGTGTATCTAAGTATTGAGATTCTATTATACAATAAAGCTATGTTGTACTTAGTGCAATCCTTTGAATATCCTTCAAACGTTGTATGCCCTGATTTTTCAGAAACAAGACCTTCGTACTCTATGCCAATGTCGTAATCAGGAAGAAATATATCAAGCCTAAACTTTCTCTTTGAATGAAACTTATATTCTTCTTTGTATCGTACTGCATTTTTAGTGAGTATGGACTTAATTTCAGAAAGACCTGCTGCTTCAGGTTTCTTCGGCAACTGGTCTTTTTTTACTAATCCTTTGTTTACGAGCTTCTCTACGTCGTTATAATTCCATCCCTTCATTAACCGTTTATTTCTTTGGAAATTTCAGTGAGTATGGATTTTATTTCTCTTATCATCCTCCTTGCTTCCACTACAGGTCTTTTCATTTGCATGGAAACACCTTTTACTGCTTTCCCTTCTGCTGCATCGAGAAGCTTTCTTACCTTGTTGAATTTTGACTCTATCATTAGTTCTGAGCGGCTATTGTGTGAAGAGTTTTGTCAAGTGCAATTCTCTGAAGCAATGCTTGAACTCTCTCTTGCATATCCTTAATTTCAGACATATCCACTTTGTAAATGTCTCTGTTAAGCATATCAACAAATTCGTTCATTAACTCCTTTGCTTCAACTTGTATTCTACTCAAATTCTCGTTAGGAATTGAGTTCATGTGTCTAATTGTAATATTAGAGATCACTTTTAATAATTCTAATTCAGCGTTCATTTTTATTATTTATACGATTAATAATACGCTCTATGGTGAAAAAAGCATCAACACAAAGCAAAGTTACAAATATTTTAAATATTATTTCCATTTCCTAATTGTAGTATTTTGTCTTCAGTTAAAATTCCCTTATTAAATGCGCTTTCTCCGAGTTCTGCCAACTTGTTTAATGACTCAAAAGAGCTATTAGCAACAAGGCTTATAACAGGATACTTGCTTGGGTTTCCGCTCATATCTTTTTTTACCTTAGTGACCGTTAAATCAAATGGTATCATCTTTACTGTACCTGCTGCTTGCTTTACGTTGTCAAAAGCCGTTATGATCTGGTCGATAGAACTTTTGTCGGCATGAGTAGTAAACTGCCATTGACCAAACAATCCTTTTATCTGAGTGATAACAAACCGCAATGTGAGCTTTCTCTTAAACCCTTTTCCACCGCTTGCTTTTACGATTGCCGTTTCAAAGGCTTCTATTGATCCGTACTTTTCAATCATTTCTGTGGAAGAGTAATCTACCCAAACTCCGTTTTTTACAATACGGTAAGTTTCTCCGTCTGACTTACAAAACAAAGCGCCGGACTTATCTCTAAGCTCTAAGGATTCAGAACACACATCAGAAATGTTATCTGATATAAAAATTATATTCAAAATCGAAGGCTTTTCTCCCATCGCTTCATTAAACATGTTTATGTATGTTTGGTGCGAACTGTTAGCGATAAAGTAATCCAATGACATCGGAAACCCTTTGTCGTTTTTCATACCTACTTTCACTGTTCCTACTGTTGCCACCGGCATTGAAGACCTTTCTTTATTTAATCTTGCGTTCATTGTGTAAAGATAAGTTATTTGCTTTTAATAATTATTAAATTGGAGTATTTACTTTAGAAATTACATTAGTGGACACATGGGTATAAATTTCGGTTGTCTTACTTGAGCTATGGCCTAAGAGTTTTTGAATAACCCTTAAATCCGTTCCTGATTCAAGCAGTGCAGTAGCGTTTGAGTGTCTGAGAGTATGGAAATGATAATCTTTGCCAATGTACTTTTTTACAATCTCATTGCAAGATTTATGACTGTATTGTAAATCGAATTGACCGTTAAATAAGTATTGTTTCGGTTTGTATTCTGTAAAATATTGTCTCAATACTTTAAGTACATTTTCGGATAATGGAACTAATCTATCTTTGTCACCTTTTGCCTGCCTGATGATAATAATCATCCTTTTGCTGTCAATGTCAGAAATGAGCAAATTACATATTTCTGAAACTCTCATGCCTGTTGAATAAGCCACTATGATGATGGACTTATGTTTTAGGTTTTGGATGCTGTTGATTTGTTTTACCAGATAGTCTTTGTCTATTACAGCAGGAAGTTTTTTCTCCTTTCTTGCATATTCAATAAATCTAAATTTTTGCGGCTGGTGTATCGTATGCTTATAAAACAATTTAATAGCTGAGTGCATATGTCTTTGGCTATTCACTTCTTTAGCAGTCAATAGATAATCTTTTATCTCATCAGATGAAATGTGTTTTGGACTATCCTTACCTTTAAAGTAATTCAGGAATATTTCTATTTGACATAAATAATTTTTGATAGTACTTTCAGCATAATTTTTTACTTTCAAATCACGCTCAAAAAGTTTTGTAAAGTTTGAGTTTTGCATGTTATAAATATTTGGTTTTTAATGTATTGTAAATGTTTTGTAAATATGGACGTTAGTGGCAATACTCCGAAGCCCTTCGAACAGCGACATCGTAATATTGTTTTTCCTTTTCTATTCCAATTGATTTGCGATTTAATTTAATGCAAGCCAAGTTTGTAGTTCCTGAACCCATTGTGTTGTCTAAAATCATATCTCCTTCATTTGTGTAGGTTTTAATTAACCATTCCATCAAATCAAGTGGTTTTTGGGTTGGGTGTTCGTTCTTAGTTTTGTCGGCATTTGAAAATGTAATAATACTTTTTGGGTATTTCATTTCGCTTTCATCGCTTCCATTATTAAACAACGTGCTTTGCCCTAAAGTGTCTGTTGTATGCTGTTTTTTACCTGCTCTACTCCACTTTACACCTACTCTCATTTGTGGGTTATAAGTTGGTTGTTTATCATAAAAAACTAATACATCTTCATGACATCGCATAGGCTGTTTTTTAGCCAACATTGGATTTGTTACAGCCACTTTATCCCAAACTAAATTGTATTTAAACATTTTCAAATCGTTTCCTATCAACACAGTTGTAAATGGTTGCGAAGCCGTCAGTAAAATAACTCCATTTGGCTTTAAAACACGCTCATATTGTTCCCATAATTTATCTAAAGGTAAAATACTATCCCACTTACACGCAGTAGTTCCATAAGGCAAATCACAAATAATCGCATCAATTGATTTATCATCAATAAAAGGAAAAACATCGAAGCAATCAGCGTTTATAAAAGTACTGCCACTAACACGGGTTTGGCAAAATGGCTGTTCGGTAATTCTATCAATCATTCGTTTTTAATTTTTAAGTTTAGTAATTCTATTTAAGTTCGGGTTCAGCCACTTCGCCAAGCCCGAACCGTTATGTGCCATTTTAAGAAGCATCATCGTCCTTTATAAAGCATATCCAATGTGTTTGCATTTTGATACCGCTTTTATGTCCATACAAAGGTTTTTTGTCAGTAAGTTTTAGAATTTCTTTTACTGGGAATTTTACTTCATTCCATTTGAAAATAAGCGTTCCATTTGGCTTTAAAACTCTAAAACATTCTTCAAATCCTCTGCGTAACATTTCACGCCAATCGCCTTGCAAAGCACCGTATTTTTTTGTTATTTG
>CAZKYX010000011.1:32811-36765 GCA_964557125.1 uncultured Gammaproteobacteria bacterium | reverse complement strand
CATACGCTTTTTGTATTCCTAGTGAGAAACCACCATAGCCCGAGAAGGCATCAAAGTACTTCATAAATTGTAATTTTTTATTTCCTATAATACCCCCTCCCGGTATGTGTTCGGGGATTGGCGAATAATTTTTCCAGTGTATAAAAGCTCACGTCTTTCCGAAAGAGCTGAGTCTTTCCCTTGGTTGGATGATTAAGAGCTGTGGCTACTGTCATAGTGGTCAAATATATATTGATCCGACACTGACCTTCCTTCGTAAATGAAATCATCTTGCACGAATCATCAGCACCGATATAATCCCATTGATAATGCTCAGCAATCCGACACACAGCCATAGACCTGTGAAGAACAACCTCATCGACGCTTTTGTGGCGCCTGCTCATAGTTACGGAAGAAACTTGTATACCTTCGTCCAGCTACTTTTGCCACAGTTGGAATATCCACGCACCTTGAACTGGTACCAAGTACCCTTCTTCAACCCAGTAAACTTCTGATCTCCGTCGTCGCCGGTTTTCCTGGTATTATCCAAGCTGCTACCGACTTTACTCCACTTGATCTCGACATCGTGGGCGCGATCAGCATCCTCCCAAATAAGATCGATGCGGGTATTCCCGATCGCTTCCTTCTTGGTCCGCTGGTCCAGCCACTTCGGAGCGCTAGGCTTCTTCGTCACGGAACAATCATATGGAGGATTGTTCTTGAGATGCTTCCCCTGATTGCTACTCTTGGCCTCAACTCCGAAAGGAAACACGAGCGCCACTAAAGTCGCAATGATTACGATATGCTTCATACTCGATGCTGTAATGTTAATGATGTACTGCCACACTTTTGACACTGAATAGGTTGATCCTCCATACCGATACAAGGTTCATTACATCCGTTGCATAGGTACAAGGCTTCTCCTTTTACCCTGATAGACACGTCCTCGCCGGATTTTTCTGGATAAGGGTATTCTCCGTTCTTATAGGATTCAACTTTAGCTCTCCAATCAGTAGTCGGAGCATCTCTCCAGATATCTCTCCACCACAATTGAAAATCGTCAATCCGATAACGAAGTCCTTTTACAATGATCTCCCAGATGATATGGAAGCCTTCTCCTGATAGTCTTTTCATACGGTTGCTGGTTGTTGCTTCGGATGAATATAATTGTCCATTCGACAGATGAACGGCATTCCTGAAGCGGCGAAGATCTCACCGTTCTGTTTATCCAGTGCAAGACGTTTCTCAACGGTAGAACAACACATCCCGAGTCTCGCAGCACCCTTCACCTTCTCGCCACAATGAGCGCATAGCTGAATAGCCCGAGGACCAAACCCACTACTTGCCTTTTTTTCTGCTGCCATATATTTTGGCTAATGAATTATCTAGCTTTTGAGAAAAACTCTTACCCTTCTCTTTCTTTATATCATCCTCGTACTTCGGATCTATCCTTACCACCTTAGTAAAACGCGATTGATCGTACCACTTGGTTTCTTTTTTTCGCGCCATAAAGCCATATTTTATCTTACAGTTACTAGTAACCAGTAACCAGTTACTATAACCCCCGCCCATCGTTCTATCTAATCAGCAAGGAGAGAGTGGAGGAGAGGGCGAAAGGGCCGAGTCCGACGAGTCTCTGATTGAGATGAGCCACTGGGTATTGGGGGGGTCCGTCTTACCAGTAGGAGAGAAAGATTGTTTTTCTTAACAGTCTCTCTCTTCTCTTGGAAAGAAATTAAAATCGCCGCGCCGCGTAAATCAGTCGGCGATCAGATTCTCTGCGATTGCAATCCAAATGCCGATACCGACGATCAATAGCCCGGCTAAAGCTAGGGCGCCGAGAATAAAACTGCCGGTAAGCATTGCTATCTGTTGAAACGTTGTGAGTTCGCACATATGGTTGATAGATACAAAAACCTCTTGGTTCGTGGCCAAGAGGTTTCTATACCCATCTGCCACGAACAGATAGAATGGATTGCACTTAAGATGATAGACCCTTTTTGAAATCTTGTCAAGTAGTTCCATTTTTGTAGACTACAATGAACGCCACGTCAGTCGCTCTAATGCTTTAGATAAGGCTTATTCAATAGGGTACTTGACAGCAACATTAAAACCGTCTATACTCGATTCATAACTCTTTTCTTCCGAATATGGCAAACACACGCGCCGACATTTTCTTGAAGAATATCCAGGTCGTTCCTCAATACCAGATGTGGATCAATGCGCTCAACGTTCTCCGAGCCGATCTCATCGAATGGAAGAAGAGCCGATCAGTGATGGATTTTTACAAATTGAATGGCCAGTGGAAAGAGCCGGTACTTGTTCCTTCACCAGACGGATCAGCCGTAGTGAAGCAAGGGCCAGCCGTGATCCACTACCCGGACGGAACCGGGATGATGGAGAGTGAGATCCACTCAACCATCAAGCGCCTGGAATACCTCGACGTATTTATCCAGGACCAGATCCGAAAGACCAAACCATCATTCATCCAAAGACTCATTGCTCGCATATGAAAATAAAAAAACTCTCACTCGTTAATTTCAAAGGTTTTGCCGAAGCTGCCTTTACCTTCCAGGGGTTGAACATCCTGAAGGGTAAGAACGGAGTCGGCAAGAGCGCCATCAAAGACGCTATCATCTTTGCCCTTTATAACCGCACTCCAGATGGTTCCAGTCAGAATACTGATTCGTTCATCAAGCGTGGCGAGAATGTTGCAGAAGCGACACTCACGCTCGACAACGATCACCAAATCACACGTAAACGATCCGAAAAAGGTAGCACCATCGCTTTCGTTGATTTCTCACAGTCAGATGAGGATGCTCGGGTGGCCCAGCGAGACATCGAGGGTACCGAAATACCAACATTCGATCGCTTCATAAACATCTTCAATGTTGGGTACTTTATGACGCTGGAAGAAAAGATCCAGCGGGAGTTCATCCTGTCCCTCACCCCTCCGATCGACCGGGAGCAGCTCTTCCGTGAGGCTGGCGGCGACGTGAAGATGTGCCTAGCTTATGAGATCGATCCATCAGACTTCAAGGAATCATTCCAGACCGCCAAGCGCGAGCGCCTTGCCCGGAAGAAAGAGAAGGATGATCTCGCCGCCAAGATAGAGTTTGCCGAGTCCAAGATCGAAGAGCCTCTCAAGGATAAGACCATCGATGAGCTGGCGACGGCGCTTGTTGGCTTCACTAAGGAGCGCGATGAGCTGAACGCCTGGACCGCCTATCGTCAGAAGGAATCCGCGCTTGAGCCAGTGATGGCCAAGAATAAAGAGCTTCTCGCTGAACTCAATGAGATTGATAAGATCATCATCAAGGTACCTGAAGAGCCGAATCGTGATACTGTGCGCCGGTTAGACTCAGCGATCAACCGGAGCAACCCAATTCAAATCCCTGTCGGTACCTGTCCTACCTGTCACCAGCTCGTGCAAGAGGAACACCGGGACCGCATTGCTTCTGAGAATCGTGAGCGCGAGGCGGCGCGAGCGGCAATGGAAGAAGAGCTGGCCGTCGAAGAGGAGAAGTATATGGCTCTCTCCAAGGCTCGCGACGAGAAGCTGAAAGAAGTCCGAGACATCAACATCCGGCGCGAGACACTCAAGCGCTCGATTGTAGAGGTCAAAGGTCCGATCATTCCTCCATTCGATGAGCCGAAGCGTGATCTCCCAGCTATTGAAATGGAGATTTCCATCTACTCATCGAACCTGAACTATAAGAAAGACGTGGCCAGCCTGACGGATCGCCTCATCGAGATCCGCAAAGAGCTGGAAGAACTCGAACTCCTTTGCAATCTCTTCTCTCCGGCGGGGCTACCAAGTGTCGAGGCCCAGCAGAAAGCCGCCCCCATTGAGATAGAGATTCAGAAGTTCTACCCAGAAGCAAAGATTGTTCTCCTCCGGATGCTCAAGAACGGAATGGAGTACAAGGACACCTTTGACATCGAACTCTCCGGCAAGCCCTATGCCCGCCTCTC
>CAZKYX010000011.1:0-32711 GCA_964557125.1 uncultured Gammaproteobacteria bacterium | reverse complement strand
TGAGTAATGATCCATTCTATGGAACGTGCGCACTCCTGGGCCACACTCATACGCAATGCGAGGGTAGAATTACCTGGGAACACGCGCTCACGTACGCAGGTAAGCAGGTTCAGGAGCGATTCGCGATTGTACCGATTTGTGCAGGATACCATCTTGGTCCTGGCCTTAATAAAAAGCGAAACCGCTGGGTTGCATTGTGCCGCGCTACACCAGAAGACCTTGCGAAGTATCCGAAGGCTGACTGGAAAAGAGATCGTCTTGTCTTAATGAAATTGTATGGCCACTGGAAAGATAAAAATAAGCGAAAAGGAAGTTCAGAACGCCATCCTTCAGTACCTTCAGGTCAAGCGAGTATTCCACTTTCGGAATAACACCGGCGCTACCAAGACGGCTACTGGTGGTTTCATAAAGTTTGGGACGCCGGGATCGCCGGATATCATCGTGGTCAAAGAAGGGATCTTCATTGGAATCGAGGTCAAGCGTCCCGGAGGGAAGCTTTCTCCAAACCAGAAGCTCTTTTGTGATGCTCTCATTGCTGCTGGCGGTCGATACGTTGTCGCGCAATCATTGGAAGATGTGATGGAAATACTATGAAAGATCAGGTCAGGACAGAGGAACAAATCCAAAAGGAAAATAGACGCAGGGATGCGCTCCGGTATAGGGATGCCGATCCAGCACGAAGGAGAAACCTTCAGCGTATTCGGAGCGCTCGGTGGTACCATAAACACAAAGAAGAAGTCGCCGCTAAGAAGGCAGCCAAGCGCCCGCCTCGTTTCTGTAAGTGGTGCGACAAGAATATTGACGATGTTCTTCCTCCACAGGTGAGATTCTGTCGGCCGCTTCACAGGAAACTCTATGTCCGCAAGCAAAAGCAAGAATGGTGGAAGAAAAAAAATGGAATCCTGCCCCCGGTTCCAAACGTGTAGCGCCCCCAAGTGTCCACTCTACTATCATCGCGTAACCCATTATCCAGAAGAAGCCATCTGCTTTTATGAAAAACGAGTTAAAGCCAAAAATCGAAGCCGTACTCCGAGACGTTCCCGAAACAAGAAACGATGATGTCTTGCTTACGATTACGATCTGGAAGAAATATCACTCATCCTATATCTTGCAGTTTACACCAGACCAGCGTGGTCCGGGAGACTATGTGAATCTTCTTGCTATCCGGTATCTCCCGCGCGAAGACCATATCAAGCGGATCAGAGCCAAGATCCAGAATGAGGAGTTTCGTTTCCTTCCTACCCGGATCGAGGTAGCCCGGCAGCGGAAGATCAATGAAGAGCGGTGGTACCAAGCGATGCGTAAACCAGATACTTTATAAAAATACTATGGCCAAGATCATCAAACACGGAGCTGAAGCGCGTAAGGCAATCAAAGCGGGTATCGACAAGGTAGCTGATACCGTCAAAATGACACTCGGTCCGAAGGGACGGAATGCTGCTATCCACAACGCCTTTGGCGCCCCTACCATCACCAATGACGGAGTTACCATCGCCAGACACATCTTCCTCAAGGATGAGTTCGAGAGCCTTGGTGCTGAGCTGATCAAGCTTGTGGCCTGGAATGCCAATGAGCGGGCCGGCGATGGTACTACAACCAGTACCGTGATTGCTCAAGAGCTTTGCGCCCGCGGTATGGAGGCTATCGACAAGGATGGTGGAATCAACCCAATGGTCCTGAAGCGCCAGCTTGAGAACGGAGTGAAAGTCATCGTCAATGCCATCCGTGAGATGAGCAAGCCAGTCACCACGAGCGAAGAGATCGCCCGCGTCGGCGCTATCTCAAGCGGATCTGAGGAGATCGGCAAGATCATCGCGGAGATTTTCAAGGAACTCGGGAATGATGCTATCGTCACGATGGAACAGTCTTCAGCATTCGGCTACTCGTGGGAGATTGTCGAGGGTTTTGAGCTGGACCGCGGCCTCATCTCTCCCTATATGGCCACCAATATGCAGACGATGGAGGCTACACTGGCTGACATCCCGGTAGTCGTTTCCAATATGGTAATCCAGTCACCGGCAGATCTCGCTTCCGTAGTAGACTTGATGGCCAAAGAAAACTGGGGAGCAGCCGTGCTTATCTGTCAGGAACTTTCTGGTGCCGCACTCGAAGCTGTCCTCAAGTCAAAGGCTGATGGCCACTTCAACTTGGTTGTGGTCCGCGCCCCTGGTGTCGGTGACAATCAAGAGTATGTTCTTGAAGACGTGGCTACGCTCCTCGGCGCTAGGTTCTACTCGCGCGACAAGGGTATGAAGCTATACGACTTCACCGTTGCTGATTTTGGGAAAGCCAAGAAGGCGACGATCGGCCGCCACTTCAGTCGCTTTGTGTTCGGCGGCGGTAATGAGGTAGCTATTATGCAGCGGACCAAAGAAATCGAAGCAGCCCTCGCAGAAACTACTGACAATTTCGAGAAAACAAAGTATCAGGAACGATTGGAGCGCTTTCAGAAAGGAATCGGCGTAGTAAAGATAGGCGCCGCTTCCGAGACGGAGCTAAAAGAAAAACTCTACCGCCTGGAAGACGCGATCAACGCTACGAAACACGCCGTCAAAGAGGGAATTGTCCCTGGTGGTGGTATCGCGCTCCTTCGCGCCCAGACATTCCTCGGGCAGACGGTTGGTGACATCATCCTGAAGCAAGCCTGCTGCAAGCCATTCTCTCAGATTCTTCACAACACCGGTGTCGAAGCCAAAGATGTTGAAGGTATCTTGATGGCCGTGACACAAGAAGGTATTGATCCCGCCTTTGGATTCAATGCTGAGACGGAGAAGGTAGAGAATCTCTACGAGGCTGGGGTTATTGATCCTACCCGAGTGGTGGTATCAGAGATCGAGAACGCCACATCAGTCGCCAATACGCTCCTCACTGTCGAATCAGCCATCGTCGAAGAGCCGGGCCGGGAGCTGAATCTCGAAGACATTAAGAAGGATCTACTCGGACAATAGCTATGCCAAAGTATCTCCTCACATTCAAGTTCTTCGGCCGCCGCGACAAGGTGGTACGGATTGAGGCTACCAGCCTCACGAACGCCGTCGATAAGATGGACCCGGTGGCCCAGAAGATCTTTGATGCGCAGGACTACGGAGATATTGAAAACTGTATGGCTACCCTGGCTGATCCACCGAAGTTTGAAGCGCCGCCAGCACCATTAAAGCTCACTCCACAGCAGTATAAACCGCGCGATCCGAATGAGTTACGGATCGAGGACGTTCCGTTCTAACTATGATCTACTTCTCCATACCCTGGGATACTAAAAAGAATCTCGGCCGGTACTACAACCAGTTCCTTTCGATCCTTCCGAATGCGAATGACTTTGCCTGTTTCATCGATGGTGATGCCAATTTCACGACTACTTTCTTTGGCAAGCAGCTCGAAGACATAATCGCCAAGCATCCGGAGTGCGGTATCTTTACCGCCTACGCCAGCCGGATTGGTTGCTCCTGGCAGCAGAAAGGATCTTGGGAATCTGATGATATGCTCCTCCACCGAGAGATCGGGAAGCTCCTGGCTGATACACAGTACGATGAGATCGAGGATCATTCCCATATCGGTAACGAGAATCAAATGGGTGGCGTCCTGATGCTGATCCGGAAGAGTTCTTGGGAGCATTGCGGGAAGTTCAATGAGCAAGGTATTCTTGGTATAGACAACGACTTCCATCGGAAAGCCGAAGCCTGGGATGAGAAGGTCTATCTGATGAAAGGCGTCTATCTCTACCACTACTATCGAATGGGCAAAAAACACGATAAAACACACCTCCAATGAAACCAATCACCTTTCGAGACGACGACATCAATTTCACGACCGATCTCAAGCGGTTCAAACTGATCGATGAGCTTTTTATAAAGTACGGCGTTGATCATACTATCGCGGTCATTGCCAATGGCCTTGAAAAGAGTCCCGAGCTGATCGACTATATCAAGGCTCACCCGCATATCAAGGTGCAAATCCACTGCTGGGACCATACCGATTCCACTGTCAAAGATGCTAACAAACTCCGAGATGAACTCGGTATGGCAAAGAATAAAGTCATTGAGTTGTTCGGTATCCCTCCGGTGGTATGGTACCCACCTTGGAATAAGGTAACTCAGGAGAATATCGATGTCGCCGAAGGACTCGGACTCAGGACATCTTTCATCAAAGTCAGTACCAGTCAGTATGTAAAAGTCGATGGTGATGTAGAAGAAGAGTCCATCAACTTTCACTACTGGGCCGATTCCGATACGATGTTCCTCGAACCAGCACTACAAATCTACAAAAAACGCTATGAAACAAACTGATTTTATGCCACGCGGAACGATGCTTGAGGTCTACCTTCGCGGTAGGGATCTTGTCGGCGCTGAGATCGGAGTTGACGCCGGCGCCCACGCTGAAGCACTCCTGCTCAACTGCGATATTAAGATGCTTTACCTCATTGATACCTGGGTGAACCCTGAGATGTATGGGTACTGCCGCGGCCGCCTTGAGACAAAAGGCTGGAAGCACAAGATCAATATGCTTCGGCGATCATCGACTGATGCTATTCCTGCTGTTGATGGAAGACTGGATTTTCTTTACTTTGATCAGCTTCACGATTACGAATCAGTTAGGAATGATATGGAAATGTGGTGGCCTCTACTGAAGGATGGTGGGTTGCTCGTCCACCGCGGGTACGCTCTCTCCAATACCGGTATCAAGAAGGCTCTCGATGAGTTCATTGCCAAACACAATTTGAAAGCAGAATGGGATAATTATCATAATGAAATGATCATATGGAAGTAGGCGCATTTGTCGGCGAGGAAACCGCCGTCCAGTTTGAGAAGTATATCAAGCCGCTTCCTGCCTTGGGACGCATCTTGGAAATCGGTACCGGAATGGGACACTCCGCTCGGTACTTTTCTGAGCTGCAACCAAGCTGGGATATCTACACTGTGGATAGCTTTGGCCTCTTCGGTGATGGTCGGATCTATAAGGAGTGGGATTCTGCCAGAGTGAAAGAGGTGTTCGAGTACCTGAAGGGTACCAATGTGATTCAGATTCTCGCTGATTCCACTGATCTCCACTGGGAACTGCCATTGGATATCCTCTATATCGATGGTGGCCACTACTACGAAACCGTCAAGAAAGATTTTGATACCTTTACTCCATTTCTTAAGTCTGATGGTATCCTCTTTATGCACGACTACCAACGAGAGGATTTTGGCGTAAAGCAGGTAGTGTCCGAGGCGCTGGCTACCGGCGAATGGGATCAATTATTCATAGGCAAAGTCGCCGTTCTCCGAAAGAAATGAAAAAGATTCTCTACACCGCGATCATAGGGAAATACGATACACTCGAAGAGGTTGATCCTCTTGGTGATTGGCGGTATATCTGTTTCACCGACCAAGACATTAAGAGCGAGAGCTGGGAGATTGTGAAGGTAGATCCGGGAGAGCGCCCTCACCCTGAGAAACTTTGCCGAAGAATCAAGATTGTTGGTCCAGAGTATTTTCTCCCATTCCACGATATTTCGGTATGGGTAGACGCCAACATTACCCCGAGCCGCGATCTCGATGAGTTCATAAAAGAGAAGGATTACTGTTTAATGCAGCACCCGGGACGCAAAGACATCTACGCCGAAGCCATCGCCTGTATCGAGCGAAACAAAGATACCCCAGCCGTCATAACAGAACAGATTGACAAGTACGTGAAGGAATATGGGTATATGATTTCCGGATTGGTAGCGACCGGCGTTCTGGTCCGAAGACTGAGCAAAGAGAATAGCCTTATCAATAACCTGTGGTGGAACGAAGTTGAGCGCCACTCAAGACGCGACCAACTTTCATTCAACTACGTGGCCCACAAGACCGGATTCAAGTATCAAACATTCCCATTCCTCGAAGGATTTAGCTATAAACCACATACACAAATCTATGTTCCGAACTGACATCATTCAAACCATCATCTCGACCAAGAAGTTCAAAAGCTATCTTGAGATCGGGGTACAGAATCCGGCCAACAACTTTGACCGCATCTTTTGTGACTTCAAAGTAGGCGTTGATCCAGATCCCGCTTCCAATGCCACGATGATAATGACATCGGATGAGTTTTTCAAGATGAACGCTGGCGCTCAGAAGTTTGATCTCGTCTTCATCGATGGCCTCCACGAATCAGAGCAGGTAAAGAAGGACATCCAGAACGCGTTGCTTTGTCTCAATCTTGGCGGGTATATTGTGATGCACGACTGCAACCCGACGAGCAAGGAAATGCAGATGGTACCACGCATCCAATCAGAATGGACCGGTGATACCTGGAAGGCATTTATGAACTACCGGAATCTTGAGACTCTTGAGATGTTTGTCGTGGAAACGGACTACGGATGCGGAGTGATCACGCCCGGGAGGCAGAAGGGCATTACTATCAAGCCTGAAGATCTTACCTATGAGAATCTGGTCGAGCATAGGAAAGAGTGGCTGAATCTGATTTCGGTGCCGGAGTTTATTGACAAGTTTAATTAAACGCTCTATGATTAAGAAAGTAGAAGGTGGCTTTCAAATCACTTCCCACACGGACCCGGATAAGGTCTATCCCAAGATCTACCCGACCAAGCAAGAGGCTGAGAAGCGGGTAGAGGAAATGATGCGCCACGCCAAGAAGCCAGAGGGTAATAAATCTAAGGAATAAGTTTATGGTTACGATGAAAGTGAATCTCGATTTGAATCTGTTGCCGTCAGAAAATCCTGGCAAGTTGCCGGATCAGGAAGTAGTGTTCGGTTGGTTCCGCTACGCAATGAGCCAGAAGAATCCGAAAGGATTGCACGGTTCGATGCTCCGGACCTGGGGTCGCATTGAGCGCAAGTTCATCAAGGCGATGGAGGAGAAGCTTGATACGATCGAGCTTGAAGAGGCTGAACTCGACTTGGCGAAGAAGCTCTTTTCCG
The DNA here is from genome assembly GCA_964557125.1 of uncultured Gammaproteobacteria bacterium. GTDB lineage: Bacteria > Patescibacteriota > Microgenomatia > Levybacterales > GWA1-39-11 > CAZKYX01. Next base: position 25,809 of record CAZKYX010000011.1, on the reverse strand, counting down.
GATCAGAAGAGATCAACTTCCCAGTTAATTCTGCTCGCGTCATTTCCTCGATTGAGGATGCCGTGATGGAAGCCAAGGAGAATCCGGTCGCTTAGTATGCGATTCTTCAGGTACTTTCTCGTCTATCTGTACCAGTGGTACCTCACGACACTCATCTTCATCTTGATCCTCTTCAAAAGAGAAATCCCGAAGACGATGGATGATGAGTTCGCCAAGATGATAGACGAAGTGAAGAACACCCCGATCACAAAAAAAGACCAGCGCTCGTAAGCCTGGTCTTTTTCTTTTGGTGTACGGTTCTATTTTTCAATGTACTCGCGAGCGACGGACTTTCCTTCAGCTACACGAGAGGCATCTTCATCGAGGAACTTGTAGATAGTTCTCACACCAGCTACCAAAGAAACTTTGGCATTGGCGATCAAGAAAACTTGAGAGAATACTTCCTGGTTCAGCTCGACTCCGAGAAGCCAGCCACCGATGAAGACCGTAAGATACGTCTTCAGGAACGACGGAATGTGCTTCTGGACAATCTCTATAAGAATATCTTTCATACTCTAAAAAGGCGATAAGAAACAAACGGATAATAACCGATAGCCTGGATTCGACCGGTCCAGGGATCAATGATCTTTTTCCTCCCATCGGTATCTTTGAAGCGCACCACAAAATGCTGCTGTTTGCCCGGTGCAGGGGACATATCGACTTCTTTGATGTTTGGGTACCAGGACGGTTCTTTATTGATATCGTACTGGATACCAAGGAAGCCAAGCCCGAGAGCTTGAGCGGCCTTTGTACTGTCGATAAGGTCAAAGTTTTTCCCGAAGAAACACTTGGCGGCCCGGAGAATATCATTCACTTCAGGCGGGGTCTTGCCAGTTAGCATCGCGAGAGAGGTCAGATAGCAGCCGTATCCCCCGATAGTGAGGTTACTGAAGCCAAGCTGAACGTCTCGCCAGCGTGGATCACGTTGAGAAAGCGGAGTCAATATACCAGGATTCACCTGTTTGTCGATACATTGTTTGCAGGCCTCACAGCTACAATTGCAGTTCATATCTATACTCCGGTAAAGATAATCGGCACAGCGGCCACGAATGGAGGAAGAATTGATTGAGTAGCGCTCCCGGCTGAAGCGATCGTATGGGTATGGCCATCGCCACCGCCCTCAGAAGCGATGATAGCCGCCGAGTTGTTGATCGAGATTCCAGTAACGGCTGATCCAGTATTTTTGGCACCACTGACTGCTCCGTTTGAGCCGGAGCCATCCTGGTCGCTATCGGTGATACCCATTGAGTGGACGTGGCCAGGATCAGTGACAGCGTGACTATGGACACCGCCATCGTGATCGTGGGCGGGCATTTCAGCCACCGTCAGAGCGTGAGAGCCGGTTGCGCCACCGTGAGTATGGGAAATATCGACAGTTGCCGCGCCACCAGACTGCAAAAGAGATCCGGTAACGTTCGTCTTTGGGACACCAGAATCATCTTGAGTAGCGCCGAATACCACTTTGTCGCGGAGATCAGGTAGGTTGAAATGTGTTCCATCAGCCGATCCCCAGATCGTTGCAATGTTTGTGAAAAGTTCCGTATAAGAAGCGCGGAGGAGTGAGGCACCGTTAGCAAAGGCCCACATCGAAGGGACCGCGGCGATCGTTCCGTACCAGAGCATACCCATACCAGGAACGAACTTGTACAGGGCGCCAAGGAGCTTGGAGTCAGATCCGTCGTGATCGTGGCCACCGGTCGTATTTTTGAGTTGGTAGTCGAGGGAATCCGCATCGGAAGAACCGTCAATACCAACCTTATCCTCAAGGTTGTTCAGGTGAGCGGCAACGATTTCAGTCGTGTTATCGACTGCGTTTGTTTTACTTGTTGGAAATGCCATATCGAGTGAGTAATTCCTTTAATTCAGAGAGGTCGCGCGGCTGAAAAATCTGGTAGCCACGGAGCGAATAACCATTGATTTCAGTGTAAGAGAGCCTTTGAAAAGCGTCAAAAATCATCCTGTACCGAGGGAGTATGAAAAGGTCCTGGGTATCGAGCGAAAGCAGCTCGTCTGGCACCTTCTCATTGATCACAAACTCGGCGCCTGACTTCTCAAAAACACGTCTGACAGTGGCTAGGGTCATAGCTCAAACAGCCTTATATAGACATATTTCTCCATTGTTACATCGCCTGCAAATGGGGTGACGACTTCCGGGGTGGTATCAGAGAAGACGACGGTATGGGTTTCAGCATTCTCGTCTGTCAGGGTGAGGAGTTCTCCATTCACCTTGAGCGCCCAGAGGTCTTCTACGATCTCAGCCGGGGTCCGGGTTTCAAACGATCCATCGAGGAGCTTCATCTTCTTGGTGCATTCAATGGTGTATTCAAAGACGCGCTTGGAGTTCTCCGGAGCGAGGATATAGCGGATCACGACGTCTTTCACGACCGGGCTAGTCGATCCGTTTGCGCTATGGAGAATGAGCTTATACTCGAAAGCGGTAGAGATCACTGAGTTGGCACCGCTCGGGAAGGTGAAGTTCGACTGGGTAGCACCGGTCGTATCAGCCGTATCGAGGTAGACGAAGTTCTGGCTGGAATCCTGTCGGTACCAGACTTCGATACTATCGCCGGCGGCAATCGGCTCGTGCTTCAGAACGATCTCAGCAAAGAGCTTGTTGATATCCTGAAGGTCAGCATCCCAGAGTGATCCTTGGAGGTAGCCTACGGAATTAAAGGTAGATTCTACCTGGTAAATATCGCCATCAGAGCCTCCGATAAAGAGGTTCCGGGCCTCAAGCCAGAGGGAAGCATAGTAGTTCCCGCCGGTAGGAAGGGTCAAATACTCAGTCCAGCCGAAGGTATCGTACAGGAGGAGGGTATTCTGGGTAGCTGTACGCTGCATAGCGATCACCAGGTTGTTGTCCCAGACGGCGAAATCTACTGGATCGAGATACTTGTCCGATCCGGCCCCATAAAGCGCCCCAGTGCCATAGGCGAGGCCCATACCATACAGAGTGGTCCCGGCCTGAATATCGAAGCTCTTGAGGGTAACAGTGGTCGTTCCGTTGTGCTGCTTGATGCTCACTTTGGTCAGGCCATACACGACGAAGATGAGGAGGGAATCATAGACTTCCATCCGGTTTCCGACAGAATCATTCGAGCTGAAAACGATATCGAGTGTAGTGCCATTGTAGTACCATACTTCCCCACGTCCGTCGCTCGCACCCACGTTGATAGGATAGTAGATCCGGCCGCCGTACGGCTTTGGTTTTCCGAGGTAATACTGCGTATCTCCGAAGTCTTTGACGGTCGTAAAGGCTCCGGCATTGTTCATATACCGGATGATGTTGTTGTAGGTGAGGTGAAGGTTATCTCCCCAGGGCATCAGGTAGAAGCAAGGCACCGTAGCGGCTGAGTCCTCTTTCTCGGTCCAGGTCGTGTGATCGCTCGTGTCGTGTTCCCAGAGGCCATTGGCTCCGGTCGCGGCATAGAGTTTACCATCATAGATCTCAAGATCGTAGACCGTGATTCCATCGCCGAAAGCTTTGGAAACTTGGACGTAGAAATAATTGTCGGTGGTGTAGTAGACATACTGCCCGGAAGCAAAGTAGGTAGCGCCATTGAACACCACGCCGCGCCGGATAGCACTTGATCCATTGTACTTTGGAGAGCTAGAAAGAGCCTTAGCAAGCTTAAACTCTCCATTGGTCAGGACGTCGATATTGATCGAGCGGAAAAACTTGGAAATGGATTCGAGGTATTTCTGAAAAGCGCCGCCGATCCAGGTAGACTGGGCGAAGCGCTGCCACCGGTTCATCGTGGAATAGGAGATATCGCCGGTAGAAAAGCGCGAGCCAAAGAGAGTATCCGGCTTCTGGCGAGCTGAATACTGCTTGGTAATGAAGCCGTGAGCGCCGTCGCTATCGGCAATCTGGATGTGGTGGGTTCCTGTTGCTGGCATATTAGATACGCGTTACCTGGGCGATGAGCATTGTAGCTACTTCATCTTTCCGCTTGCGGTAGTCGCGTTCCAATTTGGCGATCATATTCTGAACGTCAGTCTCGGTAACGCCCTGCTCCCTGGCCGCAAACTGATTGAGTTTTCCTTTATCGAGCAAAACCATCTCCATCGCCTCGATCTTCATACCGGTCAGCACGAGATCTTCGGTATCAACCGACATATCGAGAGTGGAGGAAAGTGCCGTCGGAACACTCAGGCGCTTCCCGCCGCGGAGCTTGATGGTCAAAGCGGCACCGTACAGATTGAAAAGACGAAGGATATTATTGGTACCGTTCCATTCGGTATGGAAACGAACACCACCAAAGGCATCGGTCGTATCCGATCCATCCCTCACTTCCACTGCCAAAATGAGATCCAGTGTAGAGGGGAGGGTATAGTCAAAAGTCGTCCCTGAAGTGGAAAGAGACGTGTCCGTAACCGGCGTAAAGATATCCGGGTACAATTTTCGGATCACCTGCTTCAACGCCTGAAGAAGCTCGGCCTCGGACCAGATAGCATTTGAGGTATCTTTGAGGAGGATTTCAGCTTCATCGACGAGGTTTTGGGCGGTTTTGGTTGTGGATTCGTATAGCAGCATATATCTCTATTTTAGTCTGACGGCCAAAATCGGCAAATTATGTTCCCATTCCCATAAGCATACGGAGCGGTGGCGCCACAGGCCCGCCGCCACCGGAAGCGGCTTTCACTTCAAATATCGTCATCGTCCAGTTCGTATCTCCGGTCCAGGTTCCACCGATGGTCTGGGAAGAACCAGTCGCCGTCACATACCCACACCATCCAGTTCCCATATTTCCATCCGCTCCCGTGACAGATGTTTGTTCAGTACAGCTTGAAGCCGTAATGGTTTTGTCGTCTTTTAGTCCCAAGAAAACAAGGAGAAGGTTTCCTGATGTTCCGGTATAGGCTTGGGTGGCTGATGCTCCATACCCCTGAGAGGAGACTGGTGTCCCGGTGATTGGAGTGGTTTGGTCAACACCCGCGAGTCCGAGAGTAATTCCAGCAAGCAATTTGTAGCTTGGAGTGTTAGCAACGGTGGTAACATTGGCATTATTGATGAGGTATTGCCTTGTCTGAACAGCACACACATTGGCGTTTATTTCATCCTTGATGGTCGTCATAGCGTTCCCATCGGAAGTCCAACCACTGACTTCTGTTGCTGGGTTTCTGTTGAATCCAGCGGCAATGTGTACAGTATCAGCCCCAGAAACATCAACATCGGGAAAAGTATGGACATTAGTATATCCACCCGACCCAGAATCGTAGACTTGGGATTGGATTATTGAAACACTCATAAGTTACCTATGAAAACGGCAGAAATATTTACCCCATCCGTATTCGGAATATCTCTCTCCGCACCAACATCGGAAAGTGAATATGGAAAGTATTTTTTTTAATATCTTCATAATTACGGAGCAATGTATCCGTGGATTTCAATAGAGTGAGTAGTTACCGTCGCACTGGTAAAGCCGAGGCTTTTATTGGCCGTGAGGCGCTTTGGAGTCTTGAAGTTCATTACGGCACCACCAGTGATCGCGAGGTAGACCGTCCCACCGATTTGTACCGGAGTACCACCTTCATCCTCAACGAGCTTGAGGCTTCCGGCCGTCGCGCCGTTCGAGATAATGACGTCGGTGATATAGATCGAAAGACCAGCACCCGGAGCCGCTTTGAGCTGGTTATTGGTCTGAGCAGTAGTATGATCCTCGAACAACACAAAGGAGTTCGGGTGCATATCATTCGTCAAGAGTCGGCGGTTACGGTCAGTACGGAGGGCCGCTGCGTCTCCTTCAGCCGAGACAGATGTTGGATCAGTACCATCGGTTTCAACCGCGATACCAGCCATAACAGCTCCCTTTGACGTTCCGAGAGTAAAGGCAGCATCGTCAGCAAAGATCACATCATCAATGAGCTGAAGCGCGGTAAGGGCGTTACCATCTACCTGCACCGCAAAAGTACCGGCGTTCGTGACGGCGTGAGCGTTGACTGTAATAGTCGGCATCGTAAGAACATCCACCTGCATTTCGTTTCCAGCGATTGCATTGTCGAGTGTCTGAACAGCCGTCACTATGGCCGCCGTATCGGTCTTGATCGTATCCAAAACAGCATCGATAGTATCGAGGACCGCATTATCGATAGCTGAAAGTTCGGCCGTAATGGTTCCCGATATCGGTTGAGTAGCTTGCCAGAATGTCCCCGTGACCGCGATCGAAGCATTATCGACCGTGACATTGTGGCTATCAGCAAGCTGGTTTGCCTCAATGGTCGTCAGGAGGATTTCAATAGCGGCGAGATCGGTTGCCATTGCTCCTGTATCGCCATCAATAGTGGCGAGAAGAGCAGCCGCATCAGTATCTTTCACATAAGCCTCACCCTTGTTGTTTCCGCGGAGAGCAACATTGTCACCATCAGTCGTAGTAAGTGATCCAGCGCGGCCGTCTTCCCGGACCAACATCAAAGCATTACCGACTGGGTTAGCAGCAGCAGCAGCATCTTCAGTATATTCGGTACCACCGCCACCACCGGTAACAGTCAGGGTGCCAGCAAGAGAAGCGGCGATAGCATCGAGAACAGCATTATCAGTAGCCGAAAGATTGGCAGTGAGGGCGCCGCCTGCATCGATAGCTAGACCGCGCTCGTTCCCGGCTCCATCACGGATCTGAATGTACTGGTTGCGGTTCGCGCTCATACGCGCGGCACCAGCATCCCCTTCGTCTACGGAGTCAGTAGCGGTATCATCGTAAAGAAAACCAATAGGTACAACACGAGTCGTCCCTGGTGTAAAGGCGGCATCATCAGCTAGTTCACCAGCAAGACGAACCCACTGTTCACCATTGGCGCTGATCTGTGGAACTTCCCAGTCGCCAGCAGCCGGAGTTACAGCCGTCGGGGCATCGCTCCGGATAAAGAAGTTCGGAATGCCAGTATCGGTAGCACCCGCCACGCCATCACGAGCCTTGGCCGGGGTAGTAGTGGCGTTGGCAGCCATTGTAACGGCGAAGTTTCCTGATCCAGTTACAGCGTGAGTTTGGAGGGCAGGGATTGGCTCAGTTGCGTATGTTCCAGGAGAGAATACCCAAGTCTGTGTTCCAGATGTAAAAGCCGTCGCTCGGACGCGGAAATTGGTAAGCGCATTCACTGAAAACTCCCACGCATACGCCGGTGCTGCTGAGAGGTTCCCTGTCGTCGTTTCAACAGTATTGGTACTGGTTCGGACGCCCTGAACGGTAAACCAGGTTGTCCCACCATTGATAGATCCTTCAAAGGTTACGTTCACCGTTGAAAACGTGCCAGTACAGTGGATGGTCAAGTTTGAGTAACGCGAAACATCGAGAGCAACAGTATCACCGTTTACTGTGATGGTATCAGTATACGAAGACGTTGAAGCTGGATGAGTAGACACTTTGAGGTACCCAAGTTCATCGAAGACCATCGGATGAACATCTCCATCCGTTGTAACCGGACTCGTATCGGCATCACGCCGAACACCACCAGTCATCATCAGTCTTTGCGCCACGGTATAGGCTGAATCCTCAACTTGGGTCGCAGCAGCCAGGAGGGATGTATCAGCATCGATCGTAGTCAAAAGCGCCACAGTCCCCACTAAAGTCGCAAGGTGAGCATTCCCGGCCGCAATCAGCGTTTCCAGAGTATCAGTATTCAAATTGACAGAATCGGCATCGATCGAGATAGCCGCCGTATTCGTTACGACATCAGCCAAGGCCGAGAGGATAGACTGAAGAGTTGCTTCCGTTGCATCGCCACCACCGCTAGTAGCGCTACCGCTACCCTTATCAAAAACAAGAGGCATATCTCCCCAGTTCGTGATGCTGGCAGGGATACCTTTCTGAAACATCTTTTCCATATCCTGAAAGCCTTGCAGGACAGGGGCGAAATCAATAACCGGAGCCGGAATAGCTGGGAACTCGATATTTGGAATCTTGACTTCGATCTCTTCTGGAATGTAGATTTTATCGATACACGCTTCTAGGCGCTTCATCGAAGCCACCATAGGTGCAAAGTCAGGAGCGTTCTCAAAGCCAAACTTCTTCTTGGCCAATCCGTCCATACTCTCAGTCAGCATCCGGAGTTTGCGGAAATCACTCTCAGGGATCTTCAAAGTAGCGCCGCGATCGACATTGATCTTCTCAAGCATCGCCTCAGAAACACGTGTAAAATCCTCAAGCCAGGACTCGAAGTATTCCATCAGCTCTTTATTGTCTACTTTGATCACCATCTTTGGCTCGTCTCCCATAGCTAGATTTTGTTCGGATTGGATTTGTGGAGGCTTAGAAAGACATCTTCCCACCTCTTTATCGTATGCTCGATGTTAAAATCCTGCAAAACTTGTTCCTTTGCCTGCGCGGCGATCAATTCCCGGAGTTCTGGCTGCTCAATAAGGTCAGACAGATAGATCACCCAGTCCTCCCAGGTATGCGCCAGGAAGCCGGTTTTGCCGTGCTGGACCGAATCTGAGTAGGTTACGATATCCGAACATACTGCCGGTATCCCGCACATCGCGTACTCGATCCACTTGATATTGCTCTTGCACTTGTTGTAGTCGTGGTCCGCGAGTGGGGCAATGCCGATATCCATCTTGAGCGAGGCGAGCTTCTTGTAGTAGTCCTTAAACGGAACAGTTGGGATAGAAACCACCCTGTCCGGTTCGATCTCCATCCATTTGGCAAAGTCTTCGTACTGGCTCCCCCAGACTACCCATTCCACGTGCGGATACTTGTTCGTGATCGTCTGGATCACATTCTTGATCGAATGGAGGTCGGCGGCGTGAGTCGGCGAACCCTGCCAGAAAATACGGAGTTTCTTATCAAACAGCCCACCCGAGCGCTTACTTTCCTTTACGAGAGTCGGGTCAATGGCGTTCGGGATTACTTTTACCTTGTTGAACTTCGAGTATTCGTTTCGGAGGCCCTTGCCGGTAAGTGTCACGAGATCCACGTCCCGGAGCATCTTCTTCAGGTTCTCTAAGCGCTCTTTGTTTTTATCAACATTCATCGGGGCGCCGGTCGTCGGCTCCTTATGAAAGGGGAGGAACTTCCGGCCCATCATAAAGTACGCCGGATTCCACTCAGGAACATTGAGGAGATCATCATCCATATCCATCACCACTTTGATGCCATTGGCTTTGCAGATTGGGATAATCTGAGCAATCAGGGTATTCACCTGAAGCTGAAACATCACCACATCAGCCATCCCCATACGCCAGAGGAGGTTCTTAGCGGGGTCGCCGCGCTTATAGAAATCGACTTCGATCTTGGTCGAGTATTTCTTGAGCCATTCAGCCACCATCTCCATACGGTAGTACCCGGAGGCGAACTCGTTGGCCTGGATCATAAACACCTTTACTTTTTCGTCAGTGGTTCCAGTAGCTTGCATAAACGTTGTTTTTTTAGAGTATAGATTTGACTGCTTAGGTTTGATCCGAGAAAGCCCTGCTCGGCCAGCTCCTCAAAGTCCTCATTCGTAATCTTACCAGCCTTGAAGAATTGATCGCATAATTTGAGAGCCTTCTTCCATTCACGCTTCCGTCCATAGGTATCTTTGACTGCTTTTATCCTAACCGACCTTTCGTAGCTGATAAAACGATGTTCCATAATTTCTTCTTTTTATTGAAAGGGAACCCGAACTCTTCGTGGATCTCCGGGTAACGGAGGACCAGGAGAGATTCGAGCTTATCGTAGCAGAGGGCAGTCCGGTACTCCGGACGCATCGCTTCTTGGAGCTGATCGAACGAGATGGCTTTCCGTTGGTAGAGGAAGGCTGCGCGTACCACATCTGCATAGAGAATAAGAAAGCGCCCACCGAGTGCGATCACCCGGCGCCATTCATTGATAGCCTCAGTCATTTGCTCGGGCGGGATGTACTCCAATACGTTTTCAATGATCACTTCTCCGATGGCACAGTTCTTAAAAGGGAGGTTCAGGACGCTCTTGAGGTCGTTACGATCGAAGGGTATACACACGTATCCTTCTACTTCGCGACGTCTTCCGATGTAGACTTTCCTAGTAGCCATCTTTTAATTTTCTTTTTTTGAGATACCGCTCTTCTCTACCGGCAAACTTCACGGCTTCGAGAGGGTTCATATCACCGATCGGCATCATCCAAGTCTCTCCTTTCCGGATTGTCCGTCCACATTTTGGACAAGGAACAGCCGAGAGTGAACGTTCCCCCGGCTGTATTTGATGGATGTATCCGCATTGGCAGGAGAACATATTACCCCATTATTGTTGGCAATCCTCGTCCACTTTCTATATCTTTCAGGTCGATTGGCGCCTGATTCGGGTCCGAGTAAGGCTTCATAATTCCATCGCAAGAGCATTGAACAGCCTCAAAGAGTCCGCGGTCGTCAGTGCGGATATCGATCTTTTCTATTCTCTCGCAAGTCTCGCATTTGAAGGTGCGAATCGGCGAATTAATGTAGGTCATAGATTTTTCTTCGGTTTCAGGTTCTTTTTCCTACAAGCTTGATTTCCATACTTCAGGCGCTTTGGGAAATCGTGAGCGCCCGAAGAAAACTTGTAGGATTATTGCCTCTCTCCTTACGGAGTTTTTATTGTCGAGGCCAGTCCAAGACTAAGATGTAGCCAAGTTAGTGAGCTTACCTGCGAAGGCTTGTTCACGGTGCTTGAGTCCGTATTCTCCGATGATCTGAACCTTATCAGAATCTCCGGTCTTAGCAAGCGGAACCGCTTGAAAAGGATCGAACACTGCAACCTTGAATGAGCCGTCGGGGATCGCGCTGACGACCGAAGCCGTAGCGTGAGGGGTAAGCATAACTTTTAACATCCCAAACGAGGAAGCGTAGAATCCGACATTGTACGGAAGTGTAACAATGTTGTTTTCGGGAGTGATGTTGACACGGACGTTAGAAACGCCAGTGAAAGCATCAACCTTATTCTTCTGGAACGAGTTGACGTACAGAGTCTTAGCTCCGCGACCGCCAGCCGCCCAAATGGCTTGCAATAGATCTTCACGAACCATTGTTTCCGTAAGAGGCGAAGCCCCTTCGTTAACAGCAGTCGTGGTAATTGCAGCCTCCGCACCTCGCATCGTCCGAGCCGCGACAGAGCTTCCAGCAGAGTACGTACCCTGCATAAGAGCTTTGTCGAGATCACGGGCCAATTCCTGAAGCTTAGCAGTTTGCTGCCAAGAAAGTTCGTCACCTACGTTACCGTATTTGGCGATCTTACGCTGTGTGCGCGAAACCTGGATAACCTTATCCAAGATCTGCGTAACGTTCGTGCGATTGCTGCGTGTACCATTACTGGCCGCGCCTGCATCTGCACCTTCAACGTTCGCATTCGTCGCATCAGCGCTATCCAATGAGTAGTCATACCACTCATAGGTAGAATTGTAGACCGTATCTTTAGGCCAGGTCGAAAGAGCTGGAGTTTCGAGATAGGCGATCAAGTCGATCATCGTTGAGACGTCCGGCTTGTTGCCTGTCGCGAGATAGGTCAAAAGAGTGCCTGAAACCGACATAATTTAATTCACCTTCCTTTCCAGTTGAGGATTTTAACGGTAGCTAGTTCTTTGGGATGATCTTATCGAACAACCCTCCGACTGCACCTGTCCAATCACCTGTATCGATTCCCTTTTGGATTCCCTCCGCGATAACCAGATCCTCTTGTGGAATGTTCGCGGTAGGAGCGCCGCCGGCCATTGAAGGCATCTCTCCGGTAGGCTTTGGGGCCTGTGGAGAGGCTGGCGCTGCAGATGTTGGGAGAACGGCCTTGAGTCCGGCTAGGAACTCTCCGACCTTCTCGGGATCTGATTGCTTGAGCTTCTCAACCTGGGCTGGGTCAAGTTTGGCAACGATCTCCTGGTTCTTTTCGAGAAGCAGGCTAACCCGCTCACGACGAACCTCGGAAAGCTGTGCTGAGGCATCCTTTGCCGCATCACCTTTTTCCAGAGCATCAATTTGCTCTTGACTGTAACCCTGTGCTTTGAGCGTCTCAATCTTCTCTCGGTAGATGCGTTTTTCTTCAGCAACTATCCGATTCACCTCACTTTGAGGGAGCATCTTTTCGCCGGGTGCCGCCGGTGTTCCTTCATTAGCAGCAGGAGTCGCCTGCGGGTTATTTGGCACTCCGTTTTCCATCGGAGGGGTAGCTGGATTTCCGCTGCTACCTGGCGTATTGTCCTGTGGCTCGGGCATACGTGAGTATGTGTATAAAAAATTAGGACCCCTCGTTTTCAGGTCGTGAGGGAAGACCGCCATTTACATTATGCAACACAAAGAAAAGGAATGCAACTATTGTCTGATTTCTTCTTGCTTCTTGGTAGCGTTCTCGCGCTCGAACTCGATGAACTCATCCTTGTGCTTGTTGTAGGCACGAGCTTTTCCAGCGGCGCGAGCGGCTGAGAGGAGATCGAGAATACGCTCCTTTTTGTGATAGTCGGAGCCGGTGATGTACGTTTCTTCGCTTTGTAGAGCCTTTGTTGTCGCTTCGAGGATACCGCCCATTTCTTCCATCACGTAGACGTCGAGTTGCTTCTTTCCGGTTGATGGGTAGATTGATTGGTAATCGATCGCGAGCCGGTCGATCTCAGAGGCGAGCCAGGTCTTCTCCATAATGTTCATACCGGTAAGATGCTTGGCCCACGGATGTTCATTCTTCAAATAGCCTTCAGCAGTAATGTTCGGATACTTCGGAAGTACCTGATCGAGATACGGAATGTTGTTGGCAGTCGGACCCCAGAGAGGATGGATCTTCTGATAGCGGACGTAGGCTTCTTCAGAATCAAAGCCAGCAATAAAATCTTTCACCATCTTGAGAGGCACCGTAAAGCTTGAGGCGTATGCCCCAACAACAGTAGAGATGATCTTGGTGAAACTATTGAGATCGTTTGCGCGGAGAAGATCCACGAGCGCGAGTCCAGAGCCAGCGAGTCGGTTGATCGAGAGGAATCCCTGTACATAGTCCATCGCGTTCAGGTTCACCTTCCGTCCCATACCGGCGCGGATATTATCAGCCAGGAAGAGATAGGTGGAGAACGGAGCAAACGGTCGCATATCAATTGTCTTTCCAGCGACTTTCATTTCGTACCATTTGTCACCGGCAGCATCAGATTCCCGGATAGCAAAGGCGCCCGCGAGGAAGGCGGTCCCGGTAGTAGCCCGCGCGATCGATCGGTATGCTTCATAGTCGCCTTTGGCAAAAGCCTGACGGTTTGCTTTGAGGAAGAACCTAGAATACCCGGTAGGGTTGTAGTCCCAGAGGAACTTCAAACCGTTCATCCAGAAACGAGGAAAGGCGTTGATGAGAGAAAGCATCGGCATTTGCTGATACATATTCATAATGGCATTACCGAAGCTTCCCGCCTTCGGGGTCTTCATAAACGTCACTTCCATTGCTTCTTCGACAATCTTATCGAGTTGCTTTGGCCCGAGCTTGTTTAGGTTTCCATCAGTGATGCCGTTTCGTTCCAGGGCGAGACTGATACGAGCGTCAGCAACGATGCGCCGGAAAAATGTTTCCTGGATACGGTTCAGAGTGTTGAGCTTATCCACTACCTTCTCAGTGGCCCCTTGCTCACCGCGGGTAAAGCTCAAAAGCTTCTCTTCAAAAAGAGGATCTGTTTTCAAATAGTCACTCAGCTCAGTGCGGCCTTTCTTGGTAAACTGTTTCATTATGGCCATACCATCAAGTGTCACACGACGGAAAGCATCGCGAGGAGTACGGTGTCCAGTAGCCGCTTCGAGCATTGCCACTTGGATGTCGTCGATGATCATTGTGCCGGTGCGGGCCGACTGAGAAAGGATGTTACGAACCGTGGTCGAAACCTGCGTAACCATAAGACCGCGCCGGATATTATCGACACGCTTGAACCCTTCCCGGATCTTGAGCCAGGGAGTATCTGGGGCATCCGGTACCTTCTCGACAGATTTGAGTTCGGCTTCGTAGCGCTCAATAAGGTGCTTATCTCCAGCCTCTTTCGCCTTGGCCAGCTTGGCTTCGATCTCAGTCTTCATTGAGGCCTTCATCCGCTTGGCGAGCTGGGAGAGAACATTCAGCTCTTTACCGGCCGTAGAAACCTGATCGTGAAACATCCGGGCAAACTGCTCGGTAGAAAGGCGCCTGTCAGATTCGAGGATGCGGAAAACCGACTCAGGCTGGATTTCTCCACGAGAGAGTGCCTCGGTAACATCATCAAAGAGACGCTTGGATTCATCTCGAACGTCTCGGCTATTCGGATCGGCAGCCAGCTTCTCAAACGCACTCGCTATTTCTTTGTGCGTAGTGAGGGGGATGCGCTTCTCACCTTGAGCTTCTGATCCAGTTGTGTCGCGATAGCCTGGCGCTTCTTCTTGCTGTCCTTTAGCATCTTCAGCATTTGACTTCTGCTCGGAGTTTTTTGATCCGACGTTTTCTTTCTCGGATTTTGCTCCGTCATTTTTATTGGTTCTTCCTTCGGCATATGTGAGTTCTTTAAGAGTATTATCGATGTGCTTATTGAGGTCGCGTATATCTTTGATCATACCAGCCAGCTCGGGATCGGCCATTGCCCGCTGAAAGTCTGGTGATTTTACAAAGTCATTGAAGCTGTCCTGTTCGAGACGATCGAGGACCATCTGTTTGATCTCGGTTACATCAGATTGAAATCCTTTCACCTCTTCGAGTTTATTGAAAATGTATTCAGCCGTCTTCACATCATTCACCTTGAGTCCGGTCTGATCCTCGACTTTCTTGATCACCAGGTCATACAGCTCCTTAGACTTGCCTTCTCGGGTTGGGATCTGGCCATCAATAAGCATCTCTTGGACCTTATCAAAGAGTTTTCGAGTGCGGAGGCCTTCCGGAACCCACTTTGGGAATGTCGAACCAGAAGCGATAAAGTCGTAGTTCACGCCCGGCTCATTGGATGGGATCATTATGCGCTCACCAGCCTGGGCCGTTTCCATCTGAAGCAAGAGCGGTTCCATCGCTTCATCGATCTTGAGTCGATCATTCTTGATCCGAACGCTGTCAAAAGCATCCACAGAAAGGTCTTCCTTCCCAGTAGCAATCATCTCGTTCACTTTTTCGGCATCGAGATATTCCTTTACCTGCTTCTGCATCTCGGGTGAGAGCTTCACCCCCTCAACAATTCTGGCATAGAGATCGGATGGAGTGGCCACGTCCTCGGTCTTGATCTTAGCAATTTGACGAGCGGCGGCTACATCTCCGGTATATTTGTTCCCTTCGCGCGTCCCCTTCACCATCTCCGAGATCTTAGCTACCGCTTCAGAGAGTACCCCAACGCGCTTCTCGGTCGGTGTCGTCACTTCAGTCTTGGTATTGATCAGCATCTCATACGCCCGCTTCAGCACCTCTTGGTCTTTAGCGGTTCGATTCTTAGTAAGGAGGCCATCATAAGCGGCTTTGATTTCTTCTGGCCGTGACTGTCCAGTAACGTCCGCTCCATACTCGCGCATCTTCTCAGCCGCCATCTTGCGGACCACGCCTTCAGGATTACGCACCGATCCGGCCCGGAATGTCCCTTCCATTGCCATACCAACTATAGCGGCTACCGCCAGGTCTTCCCCTCGGGCGCCTTCGAGATAAGCGGCCGTGGTCGTCAGGGCGCCAGCGGCGGGCATCGCGACGACGAGTTTCTTGATATTGCCAAGAGAGCCGAAAATACTACCGATCACGAAGTCTTTACCGATCCGCTTCAGCTTTCCTTCATACTCAGTCATTTGGCTGATGTCGGCCTGTCCATAAAGAACGTTCGCGGCGCCCATCTCGGAAGCCGTAAGAACCTTGAGAAGCGCCGGGTACTTGCTCGCGAATCCGCGGAGTCCAGTAAGAGAAGAGACTGCCTGCACCTTGCTGGTGATACCGACAACGGCACCGGCCATACCGATACCCTGAGAAATGCCAGCGACGATCTTATCAGAGAAAGTAAAACTCTTCTGTTCCTCTTCGGTCCGCTGGATTGGTTGCCCCACTAAAGACGCTGTAAACTCTTCTACCGAAAGCGCTACCTTGCGGGCAATCTTATCATTGATCTCTTTACCCTGGGTATTCTCCGGTAGCCCCATTGAGTCCGTAATCACACCAGCGAGGCGAGGAACGCTCGTCGCGATGATACCAGCCTTCTCGCCCATATCACGAGAGGCTTGAT
Organism: uncultured Gammaproteobacteria bacterium; assembly: GCA_964557125.1. GTDB lineage: Bacteria > Patescibacteriota > Microgenomatia > Levybacterales > GWA1-39-11 > CAZKYX01. Next base: position 9,684 of record CAZKYX010000011.1, on the reverse strand, counting down.
TGAACATCTTGGGAAGCTCTTTGTCCGCAGTACCGATCGCCTGAGCGCTCATAGCGGCAAACTTCTCACCGAAAGAAGCGTTGTCCCAGCCGCCGGTAGGGAGGAAGGAATCCGGGTTTTGCCGCGCTTGCTTGAGTGGTCCAAAAAGACCATTAAAATCATTAGCTTTGAAATCCATCTGCTCCGTATTGATCTTTGGCATCGCGATATAATTCGGACGCTCAACCGGAGTATTTTCTATTTTTACCTTGACGTTCTGGGGATGCTTGGCAGCATAAGGCACACTCTTTTGGAGTGACCCGATGAGATCAGTTAATCCTTTTCGTGCTTTATCGAAAGCCATAGGTTATCCATAGATATTCTTGAAGAAACTCTTGAAGTTTGAGAACCCGCCGCTCGCCGCCTTCTGAGCATTTTTAATGAGAGAGACTGGCTTGCTCTTGAGATCCTCGCCGCCCTTCATTGCGTCCTCTTTTGATACGCCCATTCCCTGCATATACTCATCGATGGTAGATTTCTGGCCATCTTTGGTAAAGTCGAAACCGCCATCGAGGCGCTTCTTGCGCTCAAAAGTAGATTTCTTGAACTGAGCGTCCACGAGATCGGGACCTTCCTGAGAAAGTTCCATTGGAGATTTTGGTTGCTGACCATCGCCGAAGACTGGCTGGCCGGTTTTGGTATCAATACTGTCCGCACCGAACATACTGCCGCCAGCCAGGAACGGAGTGGTTGCCAGATTGGTGCGGTTCTCCTGGTATGGTTGGCGGTCTTTGTAGACGTCGATCTGAGGGTTAAACGATGGGGTTGATACCTTCACACCCTCAATGTCACCCATTCCTACCCAGCCGTCACCTTCCTTCATAAAGACGCGCTTCTCAGTCGGGTTGAATGGATTGTAGATCGTCACGGAACGCTTGATCGTACCGTTAGGCCCCTGGAGACTGGTCCAGCGTGGATCATCCGGAGCAATGCGCTCTTCGCGGCCGGAAACAGGATCATTGATGATCAGCTCGCCAGTATCGGCATCTTTTCGTCCCATTGGCTTCGACTGGCGCCAGATATTGTCTTGGCCTTTCACCCAGTCGCCGGATTCCATCGTGTCCTTCAATTCCGGACGGAAATCAATATCGATCTGGCCAGGGAACTTCCCGCCTTCTTTCTGGACAAAAACAAGGGAGTCTTTTTGCTCGTTCTGGTATTGGAGTCCAACATAATCGCCGGAACCAGAAAGAGAACTGTGATCGCGCTCAATATCTTTGACGCGCACCCCGGCGCTCTCGCGCGTAGCATCACTGAAACGGTCGTCATTAGCTACCGCATCATAGAGGGAGTGTTCAGTTTCGTAGAGCTTGTTGAGGTCGTCGAGGAACTGTGTAGGGGAATCATACTGACCACCAGAAAGTTTCTTCACAAAGATCTCAGCCTTCACATCAAAGAGGGCATTCTTCAGCTCTCGGTATTCAGCATTGGCCGACTTCGAGGCAGCGGATTCGGCTTTACTTGCGCCACGCTCGGCAGCGTTCTGAGCGCTCTCCATATAGCCGAAGATCTTGTTTTGGATCTTGATCTGTTCCAAAGGGTCGCTCTCAGTAGAAAGTTTCTGCTCGTAGTAGTTTGCCAAAGTCGAGTAGTACCCCGCTTCGCTGATCTTCCCCTGATTCAGTCCGAGCCGGGAATTGGCGAGGAACGTCTGTTCATCGCGGGAACCCTTCTTGCTTGCGGCCGACGCCAAAGCATTGATCTCGCCAGTCATTTGACCACGGCGAACTGAGGGAACATCATTCCGGTTGGTCTGGTCTTTGAATGTTTTTCCGGCGTTAGTACGCTGGTATTGTGCGAGTGCCATAGCTAGTAGGTCTTATAGAGTTCAAAAGCCGGGAGAGTCTGAGCGCTTGAGAGATAATCGATCTTATTGTTATAGGATTTGTATTTACTCGTGAACTTCGACTTCGAGATAGCGCCGGATTCATAGTCACTTTGAAGCCCATAGAGCTTTACCTGCAAATCGTTCACCTGCTCCTGGCGATTCCCGACTTCCTTCTTGAGCATATCCTGATACGCGTTGTAGCGGATCTGGTAGTCGATATTATCGATCTGGTCCTGGACCTGGTTATATGCATCGGAACCGGCCGCAAGCGTCCCCTGGTAGGTCTTCATCTGGTTCATCACTTCACCTTGAGGAGAAGAGAACTGAAGCCGAACAAGATCATCAAGCGTCTTCTGGAACTTGAGGGTTTCAGAAGCGCCATAGTATTTCATATGCTCTTCGGACCCTTCCGGATACTTCGCAGCAGAGGCAACGAGATACGAGTAGTACCCATCGTACGAGATTTTTCCGGCCGTATAGTCAGTGGTGGCCGAAGTATCAAGACGCTCCTGCTCTTTGGAATTGATATTATTCAAAGTCTGTCGTGCATAGTAGCCGTCAGCGGAAGATCCATAGAACTCGGTCAAGCGCTCCTGAGCGGTCCGAAGTTTCTCGATAGAGGATACCGGGTCGAGATCATAGTCATTCATTGCGGTCCGAACATCAGAGAGCATCCCCTCTTCCTCGGCGTTGTAGAGCTTGGTCTTGAGTGTGAGGCCATCAAGCGTGTCGGCACCGTAATAATCGATCTGGCGCTGAAGCTCAGTCTTATACTCCTCCTGGTGCGTCATTGGATCATTCTTCCAGTTAAACTCGATGTCAGCGAGCTTCCGGTTATTTTCCGTAGTATCAACTGAACGAAGATTCTTGGCGATCTGAACACCTTGCTTGGATTCTTTCCCAAACAGGTTGAAACCGCTCGACACTTCAGAGCGGAGCTTATCAACGTTTTCAGTCGTCGGTTCGAGCTTGGCTGCTTCTTCAGCAATCGAAACGCGCCGTCCGTAGTCTTTTTCTTCGATATTCCGGCTCGCGATATCGAGATTGGCCGATTCAGCCGATCCACCAAGCGTCTGCTCGCGGATCAACCCTTCATCCTTCTTGAACTTATCAAAGTCGCCGGTCTGATCGAACCCAGCTTCGGCTTCGTTCAAGCGGATTCGGCGGCGCGTGAAATCATACGGATCAGTCTTGCGAATGGCTCCGGCATTCTGCGCTGGTGCTTTTTCTATTTCGTTTCTTGTAATTCCGGCCATAATTCATAGTTACGCAAGAGCTTGCGGATTGGGTACCCCGGCCTGCGCGGCTGGGCGCGGCATCTCGGTCGGCTCACCACCGGCCGGAGCCGGTGCTGCTCCTCCCTGTGCCGGAGCTGGTGCGCCGGGAGCGGATGGTGCGGGAGCTTCAGTCTGCATACCTTGATTGTGCATCTTGATATGCTTATCGAGATTCTCCTTCACCTTACCGCGGGCCATCTTCCGGATCTTTTCGTGTTCTGCCAAGTGGATAGCGTGTTGGCCAGGTTTCGTCTCGTCTACCATCGGCATTTCACCGTGGATAAGCTGAGCGTTTTCGTGCTTCGCATCGAGCAGCTCTTGTTCTGGCGAGAAGCCGGTATCCTGGATTTCCTTTGAAGCGAGTTCCATCGCGAGCTTCGGATTGAGCATCGGGTTCATTGTTTCAAACATAACCCGCGCCTGCTCATCGTCTGGATACTGAACGCGGAGATTCTTGGCTGCCGTGAGCTTCGAGATGATACCGCCGTTAGCAAGGTCAAGCTGGGTAGAGGCTTTGACACGCTCATCCTGGATGCTCATATTGTCCCAAACAAAGTCGAAGTTGTACCAGTCGCGCTTGATTATCTCAGAGTACGGCTTGCCGCTATCCGGATCAGTACCGCCGAAATGCTTGAGGATGTAGAGCTGATGATTGAAAGCATTTTCGAGTGCTTCAGAAATGTTCACGATCTTCTCGCGAGCCATATCTTCGATACCACGAGACAATCCGGAAAGAGCTACACCGGTAGCAATCGAGCCAGAAAAGCGTCCCTTGAGAAGTTCGGTAATACCAGTGTCGTCTTCGATGTTGGCTTTGGCTTCACCCATTGCTACTTTGATTTCTGAAAGCTTCACGGTTGGGTGGAGGTCGGTTACTTCCGTCTCAGGACCAATAACCACGTGCCGCTGCAAGCGATCGTAGAGCATATTGAGATCGGTTGACTGTCCAGGTTTCTTGATGAGGCGCTTGCCGATTGCATAGTCACTCGCAACATCGATCAAGTCCGAGTAGGCCATATTGTAGGCCTTCTGATCTTTGAATGAAGAGGACACGTCGTCTTTTCCGCAAGCATCAAATGGGGTGATACGGTTCTGCGCCGTAAAAATCGGCACCATTCCGTAATCATTTTTCTGAATATCAGTGACACGCCCACCAACAAAAGTGATGAGTTCGGTCGGGGTCAAGAGTCGGTATTGGAAAGTCCTCTCGCGGTCAGTGATTCCACCGGTACGAACATCCATCGGATCACGCTCGATCGGGAGAGACTTTTCGTCAATTTTAAGCTGAGCCGCAAGGAGTTTACGATCTACCAGTTTTCGGTTTACAAAGTACAGCACTCGCTGATAATCGAGTGAGTCGTAGACCGGGAAAGAATCGTGCGGGCGCAAGAGTTCAATGATTGGATAGTGCATCCCTTGAATCTTGTGTGTGTAGAGCATCGCGCGACCATAGCGCGACTGTGTGTGTGCGAGCCGGAGAAAGAGAGAGCGGAAGTTCGAGTGTTTCTGGCGCTGACAACGCATCACGATCTTCTTGATCGCGTCCGCTTCGTCTTCATCGATATTCACTTCTTGCTCAACTTCGCCGACATCATTTTTGATCATCCACTCGGAAGCATTCTGCACCGTAAAGGTCGGAGGATTCGAGCCGATAAACATTGTCCATCGATCGATCACGTCCGCAATGAAGTTGTGAACGAGTTTAGAATACCCATCGAGACGGTCAACGGCCGTACCGGGAATGTTCTCGGCCCACTGTCCAAGACCGAGCTTATCATCATACATTCGGTCGATCTGCGGGTACTTCTGGTACACGAGATCATTGTTCAAAAGAAGCGCCTGGTCAATAGCCAACTGCACTTCGACGTCCTTTGGGGTCGTCTTATCTTTATCACCAAAAAGATTTTTCAATTCTTCAAACATAGTCTATGATCGCCTATCCGGTGGAGTTACGATTACGCCGCCATTGTTTTCGAGCCACCACGCTGCAACACCAAGCGTCATAACGTGGTCCTGCTTGATGCCGGCATCGTCTTCTCGATAGGAAGAAAGCTGTTTAGAAAGTTCTTTGATACGCGGGGAACGGAAGCGGCCAACCACTTCTCCATTCTCCTTCCAGGTAATGTAATTCTTCAAGATCTGAAGCATCACCTTTTTTTCCTTGCCCTGCGACGTCCAGTCGAAACAGCTCGGATCAAGATCTTCCAAGTCGTACGAAAGCTGCCTTCCGACACCTTGGCTGTCTACCACTAGACTAGCGTTATTGTAGACCTTGTGCAAAAATCGTACCTTTGCGTGCTTGACATACGGATTCCCGCGCTTCGTAGCCAAATAGTACACGAGGCGGTATGGCTTCACATCGTAACGTATGACATAAATCACCGTCTCATCGCCGCCGTCAGACAAATGCCAATCCATCGAAATCAGGTACTTTCCGGCTTTATAGCCATCAAGGAGCGGTGGAAGTTCCGAAACCCATCCCTGAAGCTCGTTTGAGAAGGGAAAATCCGGGTCAGTGTAGCCCTCAAACATTTCCTCCATCTCCTCAACCCACTCCATTCCGGGAATCCACATCCGGGCGATCGCGGGCGGGTCAAACATCTTGCCACCAGGGAAGATGAGGGTACCTTCCTGCACCTGCTTCTTGGTTTCTTCATCGCGGATAGCACCGAGAGTGCGGAGCTTGTTGGCTTCCGAAACGAAGAAGTTATCCATCATCGATCCACCCTGGAAGTAGTATTGGCTCTCCTCTTGCTGCGCCTCTTCGATGAGTTCATAAATATACTGCAAGGAGGGAGAATCTTTATCGGGCGTTCCGATAAGGTCAAGATTACCACCATAAGTAGCAAGACGCGGAAGGATGTTGCCGTCCATTTCTTCTTCGAGGTGGCGAGAGCGCGGATACTCATCATAGGAGATGTAGTAATAGTCAGACCCCTGGATTTTGGAACCTTTATCGTCGCCGATCGAGCGGACATCGGTGCGCGATCCATTTAGGTAGTAGACCGCTGCTTTTTCTCCGTACGTATTTTTTATGAAAAACCATTCGATGAGGCACTTGTTCGTCTTGCGGAGTCCGGTAGCCGGGTCTTCCCAGGAAAACGAAGAGGTGAGGATCTGCTCGATGTACTGCTGAGTACGGACGCTCTGCGCGGATACCGGGGAGATCACGAGGGTTTGATATTCCATTTTCTGGACCTCTTCTGGCTCACCATTCGCGCCGAGCTTGTAGAAGTTTTTGTAGATATGGCGACCAGCGGTGAAAGCAGTCTTCCCCCATTTGTTTCCGCACGAGAGAATGTTGATCACGCAATTAGAACTATCGGACCAATCCTTTTGCCCCGGATGCACGTCCAAACCGAGGAACTCTTTGAAAAAGAATACCTCGTCGTCGCGCCCGCGTTCAATTTTTGCCAAGAAGTCCTCTATCTCACTCTCCGAGAGGCCCTTGAATGCTTCCGCTGTGAGCATCTTCGATTATTTCAGCATCAGTTACTTTCATCGGTACTATCGGTTTCCTGCCATAGAGCGCGGCGAGGAGGCCTTTCTCAAACTGCTTATCCTTCTGCTGCAATTCTTTTTCTTTGAGATCCAGGCGCTTCCGGTCGGAGCGTCCCTTCTGAATAGCTGAGACGAGACGGATGGCTTCGCCGTTCTTCACCGTCCGGGTACCGTCTTCCATCTCGGTCAATACCTTATCGACGACCTTCATTCCGGTCATTTCGAGCTGGCTCTCGATGGCTTCGATACTCTGCGCCGCGGTGACGAGATTGCTCGGGCGGCCATAGTCTACCGCGAAGTGAGGGAGCATCCCCTGCTTCCGAGGATTACCCCGAAAATGAGTACGCAAAGACATCGCCGAGATGCCGACGTAGCAATCAAGGAAAAGCGTATTAAAAGCTTGCCAGGACCCCTTCTTTTGGGGGCTGTACGTCTTCAGGTACAACGCTTCGATCTGCTCCCTCTCCGGGTGTTGGCAGATCTTGCACCTGGATTCCGTCGTTCGGATCATAGGGTAAAATCACCGCGACCTTACGGCCGTGGTTTGTGATTACACAGGGAAGCTTATCCTCAAGCACCTTCTTTGTCGCTCGTGCGAGTTCCCTGATCGTGATTGTCTGGTATTTCTCGGGCATAGATGTTTTCCTCTAGGATGAGCAGACCCTCTGGGATCTCCTCGAAAATATCCTCTTTGCGAAACCGAACGACCATCCCCACTTTCGAGTAGGGATTTTTCGGATTGGCATTGAGGACAGTGTGGCCGGGGTTACTGAATGATACCGGATCTTTAGCGACCAGGACCATTTTGGTCTTGAGTTCGATCATACTTCTTCTCCCTTGAGATGAATAAAGACCGCCCCCATAATGTCACCATCAAGCATAACCTCAACTTCCTGGCGCGTCTTGAACCGGATACCAGTAAGCCAAACGGTACGACTCGGAAGGGCAAGACCAAGGGACCAACCGTTCTTATCCTGCTTCGAGAGCCAGCAGAGCTTTTGGCCGCGCCGGATCTTTGTGATACCAAAATAGCGCTTCTGGCCATTGCGTACTTTGGTGATTTTCTTTTTTGTAGGCATAGTATGGAAAAAGGCCCCCCGAAGGGGGCATTGAATTATTCCTTCCCTTCTTCAGTCGGCGCCGGGACAGCACCTTCAGTCGACGGTTCAACCGGGGACTCGGCCTCAGTCGATTCCACAGGAGCTTCAGGAGCTACCTCGGGATTGGTTCCAGCAGCTTCTTCGGTTGCCGGAGTGATTTGTTCATCAGTCATAAAAAACACCTACCTTTCTATTTCAGGTTAGTGATTGCATAATATCATATTGTCTGACAATCTCCTAGCACTTCACTCCATCGAAGCGATGATCTATTTGCCGACAGCGCGGCTCAAGAAAACCGGAATGCGCTATCGCCCGAAAAATCGGATAGAGGATTCCGATAAGAAAAAGCACCAGAAAAAGAAGCAAAGCAAGTTCACGTTTTATAAGCAGGGATTAGTAATTAGAATGAGTGGGGGAAGCGTTGTCCCCCGGCTCGGGCCATCACTGAAGTGACTTCAGATAGCTGACGACATACCTAGGAATGACGGCGTGGAGTTGGTACTGCGCGACATCGTTCGACAGGTCCGGATCGGTTCCGAACGCCCACACGTGAGCAATCCGGAAGAAAGTGAGCGTATCAACCTTGAGCTGGTTGAGCTTGTTGACCAAAAACAGGTGCACGATATTCTCCTTCGCATTTCTTGGAACACGTCCCAGATTGGGCCTGGCCATCGATGTGATGCCGGCCATATGGATACTGGAACCCCTTTTGGCAAACGAGACAGAAACCGTTGATCCGGTACTCCTCCTTTGCCTCCTGAAGAGACTTACCACCCTTCATAAAGACCCCTTTCAAAGAACTGGCGAGGGGAGGAGACGAATCCCCTGTTATCCCGAAGGCCCCTCAAAGAACTATCCAGAGCTTATGCGCTGGGGACGGAGGGTATCTGTCCTCAGTGTACGAGCTACAAAACCTCTGGGTGCGCGCGTTTTACAAAATTGGAGTGGTCGTCAAGATTCCTAGATATGCCCTTCATCTCGGCAATGAGTCCCTGCATCAGCTCAAGGCTCTTGGAGCGATATTTCTCCGAAGCCGGGTCCCTATCCGTTAAAAGTAGCTTGAGGGTGTTATTTTCTCCTGTCAGGGTAGCAATTTTCTGTAAAGAATCCTGATGCTCTGTCCGTCTCACCTCAATCTCCTTCGCCTGGTCATTGATTTCAATCTGCATCTCATTCAAACGCCCCTGCATACTCTCAATGGTCTTCTCAAAGTTCGTGATGATGTCATTTTGCTTGGTCTTACTCCGTCGTTCCAAAAGGGTAAGGAACGAGAAAATCCCAAGCACGATGATAGTTAAGGCTTCAAGCCAGGATGCTACGTGTTCAAACATACGCTACAAGCTAAGTATCCAAAATAAAAATGGGATGAGAGATCCAGAAAGGTACCATACGGCTCTTTGGAGGTCCTCGTGAGCAAGAATACGCTTCGTACGACGTTCCTGCTCTTCAGGGGTCAAGCGATACGTCTTCGGTCCCTTGTGGATGATGAGATCCTCGACCTCTTTCGGGGCCTTGGGGACAAAATGTTCAGGAGTGATGTGTTTATTCTTTCCCATAGATTAACATTACGCCATAAAAAAGATGGGTGCAAAAATTATACCCAGGGGGAATGGAAACAGGGAGGGAAATAAAGTTCTACGTGGAACAGTGTCGATTGAGAAGTGTCACCTTGAGCTTGAAAAGGGTAAAAATTGTGGGTGGGGGATAATACGTAGGGTGGGGCCTCGCGGTTTAACCCCACCCCCCTACCCCCGCCCCCCTGGCTTTGGTAATGATTTGGGATTGGTAACGATTTGAGGCTTATATAAGCATTGAGCAATGTCTCATTCTATACATTATGCGACATTGTAGGGGTAAAGTGATAGGTAATGACACAATATCTATGCGTTGTCAATGTGTTCGGGACATTGCTAACCCCACCTCATCCCCCTCATCATAC
>CAZKYX010000010.1:33178-37843 GCA_964557125.1 uncultured Gammaproteobacteria bacterium | reverse complement strand
CTATATATGCCATAAAAAGAGCTATAAATAGCTGAAAAAGTAGAAATTCCAAACCGACAAACATCACTTAAGTTTACTTGTGAAAAAATTAGAAAACAAGGGGGATTCTACATCTTAATTTCAACGTTGACTCCTGATGGGAGGTCAAGGTGAATTAAGTTCTCAATAGTGCTCTCCGTTGGAGAGTTGATATCAATAAGTCTTTTGTGTGTCTTTAATTGGAAGTGTTCTCGTGCGTCTTTATCAATAAATGGAGATTTATTTACTACGAATATTGTACGATTTGAAGGAAGTGGGATAGGACCAACAACTTTAGCACCGGTACGAATAGCGGTATCAATAATTTGCTGACAGCACTGATCAATGATCCTTGCGTCATAACTTTTAAGTTTTACTCGAATTCTACCTTTTGGCATATTTTGTTTGTCCTTTTAATGTGCTAGCTCAAGCTAAACGAAATTATAACCTATTCAAGCTCAAATATCAATATTATCTCTTTGGGCAGAAAAAAACCCCGCTTAGCGAGGTTTGGAATAAGAAATTGAATCTAAACTATTTAGTAATTTTAGTTACAACCCCAGCTCCAACTGTTTTTCCACCTTCTCGAATAGCAAATCTCATTCCCTCTTCCATAGCTACTGGAACAATAAGGGTAACGTTAATCTTTGCATTATCTCCGGTCATAATCATTTCTACACCTTCTGCAAGCTTGATTTCTCCAGTAACGTCAGTAGTTCTGATATAGAACTGTGGTCGGTATCCTGAGAAGAATGGTGTGTGTCTTCCACCTTCTTCTTTGGTAAGAATATAAACTTCAGCTTCAAATTCTGTGTGAGGAGTGATAGAGCCAGTCTTTGCAAGAACCTGTCCTCTTTCAACATCCTTCTTTTCAATTCCTCTGAGTAAAAGTCCGGCATTGTCTCCAGCTTGTCCCTCGTCCAATTGTTTTCGGAACATCTCAATTCCGGTAACGATTGTTTTTGTGGTTGGTTTGATTCCGACTATTTCAAGCTCTTCATTAAGTTTTACCATTCCTCTTTCAATTCTTCCTGTTACAACAGTTCCACGACCCTTAATTGAGAAAACGTCCTCAACAGGCATTAGGAAAGGCTTATCAACTGGTCTTTCTGGAGTTGGGATGAATGAATCAACAGTATCCATGAGCTCAAGAATAGCTTTTTCTGCCTCTGCGTCTCCTTCAAGAGCCTTTAGAGCGCTTCCCTTTATAATAGGGGTTGTGTCTCCTGGGTATTGGTATTTGCTCAAAAGTTCTCGCACTTCCATTTCAACCAGCTCGATAAGTTCAGGATCTTGAACCATATCAATTTTGTTCATAAATACAACAAGTGAAGGCACTCCAACTTGGCGAGCAAGAAGAATGTGTTCTCTTGTTTGAGGCATAGGTCCGTCTGGAGCTGATACAACAAGGATTGCGCCGTCCATTTGAGCGGCACCGGTAATCATGTTTTTGATGTAATCTGCGTGTCCAGGAGCGTCAATATGAGCGTAGTGTCTCTTAGAAGTTTCGTATTCAATGTGAGAAATATTAATCGTAACCCCACGAGCCTTTTCTTCAGGTGCGTTGTCAATATCCTCGTATTTCATTGCGGTACCGCCGCCCTGCTTTGAAAGCACAGTTGCGATAGCTGCTGTTAAAGTTGTTTTACCGTGATCAACGTGACCAATGGTTCCAATATTAACGTGTGGTTTTGATCTGTCAAATTTTGCTGTTGCCATATATTATTAGTTATTAATTATAATTTATTATTTATTATTTGTAAATTGGAGTTTTTCCAAAAGAAAACACCTGCTAGGCAGAGCCTTCTAGGCGGCGCCTTTTTAAGGTGTGAAAGAATAATACAATATACTTTTTCTCCCGTCAAGACCCAAATTGTAAACGAGTAAGCATAATACATTTTTCATGATTTTGAACTCAAAATTCTGATATACTACGTTGTATGGTTTATTTAGTCCTTGGATCAATTGGTGTAATTACCTTTATTGTAGTTCGTATTTATCAGCTCATTCTATCTTCCAAAAAACCTCTTCTCGTCAAACTACTCCTCTTTAGTGCTGTGACATTTATTATTATGCTTTTAGCATATTTCAGGGTTCAAACTGTCGAAGAAGGCTCAGTCGAAATGACCATTCTCTCGCCTATTGCCTCACCTATCAATAAAGGAGTTGCAACTATTCACTATGTAACAAAGTCGAAAGGTCTTGAAACTGTTGTACAGGGTATTATCAAAGGGCAAAGCGGTACTTATGCCATTGGAATAAAGAATTTCAAGACTGGGGAGGACTATTTTTATAATGAGGAAAGAACTTTTTCAACTGCAAGTATCTATAAATTATGGATAATGGCAACCGTCTTTAAATTTATCGATGAAGGCAAACTTACTCCTGAAAAACAACTTTCCCAAAGCGCAACAACACTCAATAGCGCCTTTGGCATTGATGAGGAAAGCGCAGAGATAAAGGAAGGCGCCATTTCGTACACCGTAAAAGAAGCGCTAGAGCAAATGATTACTATCTCTCATAACTACGCTGCCTATCTTTTAACCTACGCTGTAAAAATTACACCGGTTAAAAATTACATTCATGAACTTGGTATGACCAATTCAAATACCGGAGACCCTTCATACACCACGGTTAAAGATACTGCCCTATTCTATGAAAAACTGTATAAGGGAGAGGTTGTGAACCCTACCGCTTCTAAGGAAATGCTTGAGATTCTAAGACGGCAAAAAATTAACGATAGAATCCCCAAATATCTACCTACCGATATTGAGAGTGCTCACAAAACAGGGGAATTGGGGCAGGTTAAGCATGATGCTGGAATTGTCTTTGCTCCAAATGGCGACTATATAATAGTATTGTTCTCAGAAACTGCAGACCAGACGACAGCAGCAGAAGTTGAGGCAAATATATCAAAGGCTGTGTGGAATTACTTCCAGAAAAAATAGTCTAGTGCACTGTACAATATAAACAGACACCCATGAATAAGAGAAAAAAACAGAAGAGATTTTTTTTACGTTATTGGGACAAACTGATTCTTAGCTTTCTTACCTTAACTTACATCCTCACTTTTTCATTCTTGAGTGTTAAAAGACACTTCGCTTTTGCCTCAAATTTTGACCTTTCCAATATGGATAATACCATGTGGAACACATTGCATGGCAATTTCTTTTCATTAAGGATTGCTGATACTCTTGTATCCAGATTCTCAATTCACTCAGACCTTATACTAGTATTTCTTTCACCTATTTATCTTGTTTACGACTACACAAGGGCATTGCTGATAACACAATCTATTCTCATTGGACTCGGTGCCCTTCCTGTTTATTTTATCTCAGTAAAACTTTTAAAAAACAGGGTTCTTTCACTTGCCGTTGTCCTCCAGTACCTCCTCAATCCGAGCCTTCAATGGACAAATATATATGATTTTCATGGAGTATCACTCGCTATACCTTTCCTTCTTTCAACATTCTACTTCGCTCTCGTTAAAAAATGGAAATGGTACTTGGTATTTGCACTCTTAAGTGTCATTACTAAAGAGCAAATTTCACTTGTTGTAGCTCTTATTGGATTAGTTACATTTTTTGTTTTCAAAGAAAAAAAATATGGTGCAATTACCTTTCTTGGAGGAATTTTGTGGTTTTGTTCAATGGTTTTTATCATCATGCCCTATTTTTCGCCAATTGGCTCTCATTGGGGATTTTCACTATTTTCCCAAGCATATGACCCCGCTGCGGGCAACCAACTTGGAACAATTCAGCATTTTAACTTCAATAGATTTTTTGATTTTCAAATTTTAGAGTATTATAAAAAACTCCTCGAACCTTATGGATTTACCTCGCTTTTGGGGCTACCTTGGATACTATTAAGCCTACCTGACCTAGCAATAAATGTTCTAAGCTATCACCATGCCATGCAGACAATCACCTATCATTATGGAAGTGGAATAATTCCAGGACTTACTATCGCCAGTATTTACGGAATGTCCTATGTTGCAAATGTTGTGCGAAAAAATAAGCACACCTCGGGTTATTCTGAAGTGATTCTTCTTGGGTTAACAATCGTCGTTTTGTTTTTCGCAATAAAATTTAATTACTTCTACAGCCCACTTCCGACGACCCCTAGCTGCTGGTGCTTTATTTACAATGTTACTGATGAAGACAAAGCATTTAAAAAGGTACTTAACAGAATCCCTTCTGATGCAAAAGTGACAGCATCACTTGAAGTACGACCTCATGTGAACCATCGACATGAAGTATATTCAGTCCCAAGCGCTACCCCGTCTGCTGATTTTATCGCACTTATCACTCAAAATAGAATTATTGGGAATTATGAACCAAAAGAATATGAAAATAAACTTATCCCCATTTTACTCTCAAATAATACCCATGAAGTACTCTACAAAAGTAAGAATTTTTACTTATTTAGAAAAAAGGATAGCATGTTTAATCTATTAAATAATTAGCTCATTCTTATTGTTTTCTAGTTTTTAATTCCTACGAGAACCTGTTGCAACCCTCCAAAAGAAGAAAATCAATCTGATATAGTTTGTCATCTTGTCCCCCTTCGCTCACGACTTCCTTTCGGAAGGCAAAGCTACGGAAGGATCTGCGAGTGATATAGAAAGTACTCTTGACAGGTGAACGA
>CAZKYX010000010.1:1311-33078 GCA_964557125.1 uncultured Gammaproteobacteria bacterium | reverse complement strand
AAAGCTACGGAAGGATCTGCGAGTGATATAGAAAGTACTCTTGACAGGTGAACGAATGTTCACTAATATGAGAATTGTCATCCTGAACACAGTGAAGGATCTAAAAAACATAGATTCTTCGTTTCACTCAGAATGACAAATAAAAAAAGTTGCCATTCTATATAAATATTCCTTAAAATCGGCATTTTCGCGAGGCGCGTATGAAAAACGAAACGGAGTGAACGCTCGGAAAGAGGAAGGGCAACTCATGCCAGAGGCTTTGGATACTTTCTCCGGCAGAAAGTATCGTACAAAAAGAGATTACTTCCCTTGTCGGCACAAGAGAAGAAGAAATATATGAAAACTCAATATCTTGAAGAAATTCAATTATTTTATAGAAAAAACAAACGAATGCCATCTTATAGCGAAATGCTTTCGCTCTTTGGTCTCGCTTCCAAAAATGCAATTCACAAGATAGTTACAAAACTTGAAGAGCAGGGTTATATTAGCAAGATTGGTGGAAAACTAGCTCCTGCCAATCTATTTTTCCAAATTCCCCTGTTGGGATCTGTTAAAGCAGGATTCCCGACAGGGGCAGAGGAAAGTCTTGATTTTATGTCTTTGGATGAATATCTTGTAGACAAGCCAAATAGCTCTTTTATGCTCAAAGTCGCGGGTGATTCTCTTGAGGGAATCGGAATTTTCAAGGGAGACCTCGTTATTCTTGAGAAAGCTATGTCGGCCAACAGAGGAGAGGTTGTTCTGGCACTCATTGACAATGAATGGACTCTGAAAATTTTGGAAAAAGTAGAAGGCTTAACGGTTCTGCGAAGTGCCAATCCAAAGTATCCTGATTTTTATCCCCACCTTGATTTGCAAATTTTTGGAATAGTGAAGTCTGTCATACGGAAATACTAAACTAATTTTTAATTTATAATTTTTAATTTTTATTCAATATTAAATGTTTTAATTTTAAAAATTTATTAATTTAAATTTGATTAAAAATTTCGAATTTAAAATTTACAAACCTTATGTTTCGCTTAAAGCTTACAACAAAATCCCTACTTCGCCTTACTCAGCGTTTCTTCAAAATGTATTATGATCATCTCTTGGCCTGAGGCAATTTTGCATCTTGATGGAGACGCTTTTTTTGCGTCTGTTACACAAGCAGTTAACCCAGAGTTAAAAGGCAAACCAGTCGTCACGGGATACGAGAGAGGTATTGCAACGGCAGTCTCTTATGAAGCTCGTGCTCTTGGAGTTACTCGTGGCATGCAATGTTGGAAAATAAAAAAAGAATTTCCCACCGTCGTTATTACACACTCTGACTACCGACTCTATCACCTTTTCTCAGAGAAAATGTTTACCGTTATGAGAAAGTATTCCCCATGCGTTGAGGTCTATTCGGTTGATGAAGGGTTTGCAGATTTGAAGGGAATGCGCCGGCCCCTTCACATGAGCTATGAACAAATTGCCCAAGCCATAAAAAGTGAAATTGAACGCTCATTAGGAATTACCGTTTCACTCGGCGTTTCTGTTACAAAATCTTTAGCAAAACTAGCCGTAAACATGCATAAACCGTCTGGACTTACGATTGTATCGGGAAAAGACATTGATGGCTTATTGCAAAAAACTGAAATTAGTAAGGTGTGGGGTATTGGCGGTCAAACAACTTCCTTTCTACAAAAACTGGGAATTAA
Organism: uncultured Gammaproteobacteria bacterium; assembly: GCA_964557125.1. GTDB lineage: Bacteria > Patescibacteriota > Microgenomatia > Levybacterales > GWA1-39-11 > CAZKYX01. Next base: position 31,399 of record CAZKYX010000010.1, on the reverse strand, counting down.
AACTGCATATGATTATGCAAAAAAGCCGGAAGAATTTATTAAGCAAAATTTTTCAAAACCATTCCAAGAAATTTGGTTAGAACTCAACGGCACATCAGTCTATGCAGTTACTCCAGACCAAAAGAGGGAGTACAAATCCATCACCCGCTCCCAAACAGTTACTCCTGCAACAAATGATAAAGATATTTTGTGGGCAAGACTCCAAAACCACGTTGAGGACTGTTTTTATAAAGCACGCAACTATAACTACTCTGTCAAAAGAGTCACTATCTATTTAAAATCACAAGACTTTCACCATCACGCGATAGAAATAAAACTTCCCCAAGCAACATCTTTCCCCATGATGATACGAGAAGAACTTCGTGACGGATTTGAAAAGATTTACAAGAGAGGTGTTATGTACCGAGCAACTGGAGCCACCATTCTTGATTTCTCAGAAAATTCACAACGCCAAGCTTCCTTATTTTTTGACAATCCTATTCTTGAAAAAAAGGCAAAACAAATCTATCCCCTCTTTGAGAAAAAAAAGGTAGATTTTGGCTCATCGCTATTTGACACTGAGAGGCTTATAAAAAAGAAAAAAGAAATTAAACTTGCTCTCCCTCTGATTTCAAATCTTGAATAGCTGTTAAAATTAGTTTGAAAACACCAGTTTAGCCTAAAAATACAATCTAAACCTACATATCAAGCGCCGCCATGCTATGGCTAGTACTCTTGGGGTAGACGGACCTTGACACTTAATAGAATGAGTATGCCCATGCGGCAGTTTGCTTAATACCCAAACTCTCAAGGTATTCTTTCTTTTTTTGTACAGATAGCTCATCTTCAAACCATACAATATGGCGCTCACCTTTTTCATCCAAGTAAGTAACGCGAGACTCAGAAGAAACATTTTTTGTTACAACACATTGTTTAAATTCACACACTTCCACAAACCTTGCTTTTGCCTGTAAAAGACTGAGTGGCTCACCTGTTGCAATAGGAGTACCGTCTTGATCAACTTTCCAGTCATATCCGAAATATCCAAATGCTACAACTAATTTGTCTCCACTTACTTCTCCTTTAAATTCATCAATCATTTTTTTAAAATCGTAACCGTAAATGTCACGTTGTGCAAATGGGAAATTAGGACCAGGGTTACTTCTGGACTTATGAAAATCGTAAGCCATAATAATTACTTTGTCAGCGAGCTTTCCAATTTCCTTCATGTCATAGGCGCGTGCACGAAAATACGTATCACCAAAAACAGAAACGTAAAACAAAAGTTTTTCCTCTTTTACCTCTTTTGCAAACCGTGCATAAAAATTCGAAATATTTTTAACTGTCGAATCAAACCCAAAAGCAGAAGTTTCAAAATCTAACAAGATGCCATCAAATCCAAATTCCTCAGCCTCTTTGATGGCTTCATCAATTATTGCATCCTGCAGACCTGTATCCTTAACAACGTTTGAATTGACACTGCTGTCTAGCATTCTCACCGCTAGTATTCGTTCTTTTTTATTGGATGAAAGTTTGAGAAAACTTGCCATTTTTTGATATCCGAGTTCTGTTGTATCAATCCCAGATTGATTTACTCCAATTCCAAAGTAGATAAGCGAATCTATTCCTTCAGAATCAACATATTCATCAGAGAAGGTCCAATAGGGAACGAAAACAAATGTTTTTTGTTCTTGAAGTATTTTTTCTTCATTCGCTACTTGATTTTGACTAAGCTGTGATGAGCTTAAAGGACTCTTACGTAATTGGTAATATAAGAATGCAAAGAGCGAAATAAGAAGTACAAGAAGTAAAAGGACAAAAGCCTTTTTCATGTGAATAATTGTATCACAACAGCAGTGAATCAATCATTCTGTATAATGAATAAATGCTCTACATTTTTCTCGCAATGGTTTTTTACACAGTGGCAATTTTGCTTGCAGCTGTGGCTTCAAGAAATGCTAATTCTAATTTTGTGAGCGCAATAGTTAACACCGTTTCTGCAATACTTCCAATCGGTATTGTTCTCCCTCTCCTGAGCAACAAACTGCTTCATAATTCAAAATACGGAATTATCATGGCAATTCTCGCTGGTATTGCAATTGCTCTTTTTAGCCTTGCTCTTAATAAAAGTTACACAACGGATAAAGTTGCTATCATCACTCCTCTCGTATTTGGAGGTGCAATTTTTCTCTCCTCCATAGTAAGTTTTTTCTTCTTTAAAGAAAAGGTTACTCCCGTTCAAACAATTGGACTGATGCTTCTAGGAGCGGGACTGCTTTTTGTTATCTATGCAAAAGCGACAGGCAAATAACACTTCCAATCACTAAATATCTTTGTTACAATCGCCAAAGTGAATAAAGAGAAAAATTTTCCACAATACCACAAGCTCTGGGACAGCAGTCCAATCCATTTCGAAAAAAATATTATTACTTCCCTTCTGCAAGTCGCAAATAAATACGAGGGCGACGTAGATGAATATGGCATGACAACTTTTCAGCTAAATAGTAAATCGTCCAATATTTCTGCTCGAGGAAGCGAAGATAGTTGGGTTTTTAGATTTACAGAAGAATGTGAAGATACGCCCCTCCACCTTCTTGCAACGGTTGTTAAGAATTCAAAAGGAAAAAATGTACCAGCACTTTTTGTTGGAAACCTTACTCCAGACGAATCAAACACACCAACGTTATCTTCATGGAAGCGTTTTGAGAAAGAACCATCTCTTGATAGACGAATTAATCGTTTAGCGTCTATCCTTAGTGTTTCTATCTCCTCCTAAACACTAAACTTTTACTTGCAACTCGAAGAATTAGTGGTATTATTGTGGTTACAGGCAGACTATGGATGAAACACCCTCAGAATTTTCTCGTTCAAGACGTTCTTATCTTTATGATACCCCAAAGACGGGCGGCAATTCTAAAAAAATCTTTATTATTGTCGGCATCATTATTCTTATATTAGGTATTGTTGGTGTTGTCTTTGCAATGAGTAACTCCGGCAAAAATGTTGAAGTCATCCCAACACCAACTCCAACTGAAGAACCTATTCCAACGGATACTCCTTCTCCAACACCTGAGGAAAGCGAAACACCAACTCCAACAAAAAAAGCATCACTTACTCCTTCCCCAACAAAATCGACAGGTACGACCAGTGGTCTTGACCGATCTCTTCTTTCAGTAGCTGTTCAAAATGGTGGAGGAGTTCCAGGAGCTGGAAGTAAGATGTCTGACAAGCTAAAAGACCTAGGATATAACGTGACGGGTGCTTCTAACGCTGATAATTTTGAATATGATAAAACGGTCATTCAGGTAAAGGCGAGTAAAAAAGAGTATCTAGACCAACTTAAAAAAGATTTAGGAGGAAGCTATACGATAGGGACAACTTCCGCAACACTTACGAGCGGTTCAGCTGATGCTATCGTCATCGTCGGAAAAAACTAGAATTTCCCATCCCTGTATTTTTGCGTTGTATTCAATTACCCCTTTTTCCGATTCCCATTCACTCCACATAAGCTGGTGCCATATTTTTTCTTCTGCAAGTATTTTTACTTCTTTTCGAACCGGCTGATGACGTATATTTATTTGTTCAATCAAAGGCCCTATTTGAGAATCTCTCGTAACAATATTGTAAAAAGACATTGACCTGTTCAAGAGTATTCCAATGAGAGGGTGATCTACCCTAACTCCAGCAACATCCATCGACTCCCAATGTTTGGGTATTTTTTCATCTTTCTTTCTTAATTTTTCGTATATTTTCCACTTTTCATTTACAGAACGTTTTCTACTCCATGAGGAAATACTCAACTCAAAATTCGCAGTTGTTTCCATCACATCTTTGAGTAGTTGCCAATCTACTAATTCCGGCTGAATACCCTCATTTTTTCGAAATAATACGACTGGTTGTGACGGAAGAATTTTGGGTCTTTTGTATGGGATATCGCGTGACCTAAATCCCTCAAGGAGTAGTTGAAAATTCGGCTCAACGTATCCTTCTTGCCAACTCTGTAGTTCTATCGGTTTTGCTTCGGGAATGATAAAAACAGGTTCTATCTGTATTTTTTCTGTTGATATATTTTCAAATTCTATGAATGATTGTTGAAACGGAAGAGAAAGAAAGAGTGGAGAATCTTGTATAACTTGTTTTACTTCTTTAGAAATCAAATTATGTTATTTTATATCATATCTTATTGAGAACTGTAAAGAGAGAGAAATATATTACTTGAATTTGAGGGGAATGGTGACAACATCAATTCGAGAACCGTCTTTTGCAGATGCTTGGTAGACTGTAAGAGTACCACCCGCTGCGTTTGTGTTAAATGCAATTTCTTTCTCAAACGGCCCGAATTGCCCAACATCTGGCGCGTTAGCTATTGCAGTACCCTCAAACAACACAATTCCGTTATCATCGGTTAGCGCGATTGAAACAACGCTTTCAAAAACTCTCGCGCTGCCCTTTAAAAGTATTGGGGAGGCAACTGATGTATCGGACGTTGGCTGCTCTACAGTAATATTCTTCTCTTCTTGAGTAACAGTTGGGACTGTCGTACTTGCAGCAGGGTTTTTCTTAACACCCACTCCTTTATAAATTAAAAGCCCACCTATAAGGACTAGAACTATAATAAGTGAGAGTTTTTTCAACATTAAATAAAGTATACTCCTTTTCAAGAATCTATCTCAAACCATACCTATCAGCACATCCTGGCCATGGATTGTATCCCCTGCTATCACGCAGCTTTTCGGCAATTTCTATCTGCTGCTCGCGTGTTGCCAGATGCGCAAATGGGCCGTACTCTCCACCACCGTTTGATAACCATGTGCCCTCATCAAACTGCAACCCTCCATAAAATCCGTTACCAGTATTAATATGCCAATCTCCAGTCGCCTCACAAGAGACTAAAAGGTCCCAAACACTTTGTCCTTCACCTATACTCGCAGCAGCAACTCCCGAGGAAGTTGGTGGAGCAAGAAACACTTTTTTTGCATTTTCTTTCTCTTTTTCTATAGCAAGGCGTTCTTCCTCAACACGCTTTGCAACTTGCAACTCTTCGTTCTCCATAAAAAGTCCTGTTACTAAGCTCCCAATTTCTGCATCAGTCATAGTTCTTTGTAATCGTCCCATACGGGTATCTTGGAGCTCGCTGTCCAATCGTAACGTTTTTTGGATATCTGTATAAGAAGTGTCGGGAGCTACGCTTGATGAAATAGAATCGTGATCTGAAACAAACAAACTGCTCGAAAGCACGAGAGCAACTAATGGACGTACTATTTTATCTTTTGATGTTATGCGAGAAAGCGCACTGCTTTTTATTTCAGTACTCATAAGAATTCAGTGCATTTAACTTTCTTTTTTCTGGGTTGTGGATACTTGTCTTGCACAGTGGAATTCCGCGAAAAGCCATTCCGAAGTTTTTGAAACGAAAAGTGACTGTTTTAGCATCACCAATTAATTTTGTGAATTGTATAATAAATTGATACGTTTTGCAAATAACCTGAGTTCATTTAAAGCAGTTCTGTGGTATTATGGTTAGAGTTATTTAATGAAAAACATTGGAAAAATAATTAAAATTTCAAAACCTCTACACGGACTCGTATTTCTCTTGGCTTTTCTTATTGTAATCACCTCAGTGGTACAACTTGTGGCACCAGTACTTTCAAAATATATTGTTGATGAAATTGTTGCAAAGGCATCTGGGAACGGCGGCAGCCTTAATCGGCTTATTCTCCTTCTCGTTATCTCATTTGTAATGAACTTTGCGGGAGTCGGTATTAATTCAATTTCAGATAGAATTGGTGATCATTTTTCAGGAAAACTGCGTCAATTCTTAACAGAAAAGTTTTACGACAAAGTACTCACTTTACCACAAAGTTATTTTGATGGACAAATTTCCGGAAAAATAATGAATCAACTCAATAGAGGCATATTTACTATTTACAATTTCCTCAATACAGCTTCAAATTTTGTCGTTCCTATGGTTTTGCAAAGTATTTTTACCATAGTGATACTTGCCTACTACAGTATTCCAATTGCTTTTTTCACTTTTATTTTGTTTCCAATATACCTTTCACTTTCATATTATTCGACCAAAAGATGGGGTGTGGAAGAGGCAAAAAAGAATAAGATTGAGGACTTTACCAGAGGGCGAATTAATGAAGTTATTGGCAACATTCGACTCGTTAAAGGTTTTAATCGCGAGAAGACAGAATTTGACACTATTTCAAATGGTCTGACCAATATTAATAAAATTTATGCAAGACAAAGCTCAACCTTTCACAAATTTGATTTCGCAAGAAATTTTTCGTTGGTTCTCATTCTTTTTGCAGTTAATATATTGGTTTTTTACAACACTTTTATTGGTGCACTTACTATTGGAGAGATGGTTCTTATTCTACAACTCTTCAATCAAGCCAGAATTCCACTTTTTGCCATGTCGTTTATTCTTACCCAAATACAGCAGGCAGAACAAGGCAGTAAGGAATTCTTGGAAATCCTCCACCTTCCGTCCACAGAGAATTATAATGAGAAAGTAGCAACAAAACGTCTCACAAATCCTACTATTTCTTTTAAAGATGTTGCATTCAAATACGAAGAATCCGAAAAAGTACTTGAAAAAATATCTTTTGATATACATCCAAAAGAGAAAGTTGCACTTGTTGGACACTCAGGCGCTGGAAAATCTACCATTGTAAATGTCATTATGAAGCTATATACCCCAACAAAAGGTGAAGTCTTTATTAAGGACATTGCCTATTCAACTCTTACTCCACAATTTATTCGAAACAATATTGCTTTGGTTTTTCAGGAGAATGAGCTCTTCTCATCAACAATTAAAGACAACGTTGCGTACGGAAAGCAAAATGCAACTGAAAAAGAGATTATTGAAGCACTCAAACTTGCCAACGCTTATGATTTTGTCTCAAAACTACCCAAAGGAATTGAAAGTGAAATTGGAGAACGAGGAGTAAGGCTTTCTGGCGGACAAAAACAACGTATTCAAATTGCCCGTGCTCTTCTGAAAAAAGCTCCTATTTTAATTCTTGATGAAGCAACTTCCTCTTTAGACGCAAAAAGTGAAAAGGAAGTTCAGGACGCTTTGGAAATACTCATGAAAGACAAGCTCGTTATTATCATTGCTCACAGGTTCTCAACCATTCAAAATGTTGATAAGATAATTGTCATAGAACACGGTAAAGTAAGTCACTACGGCACTCCAAAAGAACTGTCAACGCAAAAGGGACTCTATTCAGAACTTCTCCATTATCAAATAGACGGAAATCGAAAACTCCTTGAATCATTTGAACTCTATTAATTATGCCAACAGGAAGTATCACTCTTGCAACCGGCCCAATGTTTTCAGGTAAAACAGAATGGCTCATAGAAAAGCTTGCAAATTCCGACACAGAAAAAGCCCTTGCCATCCGGTTTGTTCTGGATACCCGTTATAGTAACGATTCACTCGCTACACACAACGGAAAGCAGATGAATGCAAAAAGCGCAGCATCAGTCAGTGATATTCGAGAACTCTTTAGTCAGTACAAACAAACAAAAACAGTCGGTATTGATGAAATACAATTTTTTGATGATGAGCTAGCTCAACTCCTTGAAGAATTGAGACAAAAAGGAGTTACCATATATGCTTCAGGACTAAATGCAGACTACTTGGCAAGCCCTTGGGAAACAACCGTTGCTATTGAAAGAATTGCAGACAAGGTGATAAATCTAACAGCCAGATGTAATGCGTGTGGAAAAAATAATGCTATATATACCCAACGCATTGGAGATACAACTGATAGGGTTGCCGTTGGCGGAATTGAATTATATGAAGCAAGGTGTCAAGAACACTATGTAGCAATTGCTTGAGGTAGTATAAGTACCTCGTCAATTCTTTTTTTACTCTCTGCAACCAATTCATCAGAATACTCGGTAGCCCCCAAGACTGCCAAATCACTTAAAATCATCTCTTTTAATTCTGCTTTACCTTTTTCAGACAAAAGTTTTTGCAAATGAACTGCTGACTTAAGCAACAAGTCTGTACAAAATTCCAATTTCTCTTTTTGTTCTTCTAAATTCAAACGGCTACCTGGAAAAACATACTTTCCACCAAACTGAATTGCCTGAGTCTTATCAAGAACATCATGATAAAGAGCTTCTGGGTCATCGAGCGACTTTTTAGTTGCTCTGTTGTAGAGTTCTTTAACTTTTTCGCGCTCTTCAGGATCTTCAATATATTTTGAAATTAATATAATTCCCCCCAAGTGCTCTTTTCTTTTCCACTTTTTGTAAAGCTCGTTGTAATCTACCCTATCATGCTCCAAATCTCCTGATATCAACTCCCCCCCATCATGAACATAAATCATTCCAAATACTGTGTGGTCGGAAAGTCCACTCGTCAAATTCGGATATTTTACTTTGTTTCTTTTGTGGAGAAGCTTTGAAGCGTCCATGTGATCTTTATTTGTTTCTGGCTTAACTGATGAAAATTTTGCTTCTTTCCAACGGAAAACACCTGCCATTTGATTTTCATATGCTTGCTTTATTTCAGGTGTGACTGGTGGCTCGTATTCCATAAAATTATTATCAATCACATAATGACATTATGCTAGATAAGTTTGTAACCGCGGGTTTTAACAGTTACAATCTCATCAGTATTATTTAACATTTTTAATTTATTACGTAGCCTAGCAACAAGCCTATCAACAGCCCAATCAGATACTCCAAACGACTCCACTTCAGGCCAAACGCCCTGAATAATATTTTCCCTCTCACAAAGTGCTCCCCTATTTTCTTCTAATAATTTTAGGAGTTTATTTTCTTTTTTTGATAACTCAACCACTTGAGTCGTCTTTTTTGTTTCAAGTGTTTGTAAGAAGCTTTCAAAAAGCGGACTAAAAAGCTCATCATTTGAATTTACAATACCAGTATTAAAAAGGTATTCACCGCGCACTTTATCCTCAAACGTTACTTTTTTTTCTCCGGCAAATTTTTTTAAGACCTCTTGCTCCTCAACAGTCAAACTTTCCCACAATTCTTCGCTTTGAAGCATGATTCGCTCATCTTTAAGCAACTCGTCAAACAATTTTTCAGTTTCTACCTTTTTTCCTTTCTCATGAAGGAAAGTAAGTGCAAATTGTAAATATTGATTGTATCCATCAACAAGCGATAACAATTTTTTTTCAAACGCCGGAGTAAAAGACATTTTATATTTTTCTACATTTTTCTTAAATATCATTTCGGAATCTTTCGGGAGTGATGGTGCAATATATAAAGTTCTTGCAAAAACAGAAACCGAAGCTCGAGTAAAAACATTTGGAGATAGCGACTCAAGACTCCTTACGCTTGTAAAAACGTATGAAAGATTTTGATGTGCTGCATCAATAAGACCTTGCAGGTTTGCAAAGAATTCAGAGGTTACTACATCCTTAATTCGATCAAATCTTAGAAAAAAAACCGATGGAACGATATTTTGCTCGACTAAATATGAGAGGCTCTTTCTCACTGATTCTATGGTTAAGAATAAATCCTGTGACTGAATACTATCCAAAAAAAGTGTTTCAACATACTTTTTTGTTTTGTCTGGCAATTGAGATTTACCCACAGCATCTTCAATTCTCTTAAGTGTTAGCACCCAAAAAGGGAAAAGTTCACGCTCTACAAGATCATTTAGGTCAACTGGAATAAATAGGTGTGTCTTATCATCATTAATGTATTTTTTCCCAATCTCAGGATGATTGAGAAAAAATCGTAAAAAATTACTAATTCCAACCCTCTTCATTCCAACAAGCACAACGCTATGCCTATTTTTAAGGTGCTTTCCTAGCTCGAAAGCGTCTTTCGTTCTAAAACTAAGCGGATAGGAAGCTTCAATGACTTGGCTTTCCATAGAGATGTATATTTTACGCTCAATACACAATCTTTACAAGACAACCTCACTTTTATAGCGTCAGGATTTTGACAGGAAAACTATGTGAAAAGCGTCAAGCACCGTCATTGTTTTCACGATACACTTTCACACATGGCACGAATAGAGGCAATTGGAACATTTTCGCAAAGATTAATAAATCGTCTTTCTTCACCTCCGAGCGTCTGGGGAGTCGCTCGGGGTGAAGAGGTAATAGCACCGACTCAGGAAATTGAACCTACATCTCCCGAACCTCAATTCATTGAGGTCAGAATCTTTGATCCGGAAAACTACTCAGGAGCTCATAATCAAATAATGAAATATCCAAAATAATATGCCCGAAAAACTATGATACAACAACGACTTCAACGATTGTATGAGACCTCGCTTTGATGAAGAATTTGATAGTGCAGTAAAGAATTTTGAGCTAAATCAAACATTTTCTCCCCCCGATAAGGCAGCAATTCAAAAATACGTGGAACCACTTATTGCAAATCCAAAAAATATAGAATTAACTAGTAGTAAGTAGTATTTATTGTATGGCTAAACGAGAATGTATTGATGAAGTAGTGATTGCGGAGAATGGGTCGTTAAAAACCTTTGCTTCATACTACAAAGGACATCTACCTCTTGACCACTATGCGAATATGGGCGGACAGCATGTTGAAGGATTTACCGGTCCAGAAACCAGATTTGTTACAAGAAGACTTTTTGCCACAAGAATTTTTGAAGAAACACCAGTAACTCTTGAACCTGAAGTGACAGTAGCACTCACTTAATCATCATTTGGATAGAATGCCACATATATCTTAAAATCTGTACCAATTCTTCTTCTTGTTTTCCATCCCGCTAATTTTGCCCACTCTTTCACCTTCATATTTCTTCTAAATTGTGAGAGCTTATAAAATTCCTCCTTTTCACTCTCGTTTGGAAGTTTTTTTAAAGCTGCTTTATACAAATCCCAAAAGCTAAAATTACATTCGTTCTTTCTTATCATGTGAGTAGTATTATAGCTCTTTATGTAGTAGGTTTTGAACTCTCAGCTGGAGGAGGGGCACTTTGAGTCGTGTTATCAGCATTTCCATTTGAGTCTGTATGGCCAATTGTTGCCAAATCATTCAATAGCTTCTCTACAAGTGGCTTATTAGCACGTCTTAGCTGCTCTGTAATAGTTCTTTCAAGATATGATGTATCAGTCCTTTGAAGCATTTTTTCAAGTTCTGGGTCGGGTTTTTTTATACCCATTTCTTTTCTTATCTCAGCCAACACCTCTAATACCTTCGTTATTTCTTCCTCAGCTATAAAATTTATTCCCATATGTACTTCGTCTCGAATGGTACTTACATATGAAGACCGGTTTTGCGATACCAAAATAAAGATGGAGAGAAATATTGCCTCAAGAGACACGACCATTGTCAGAAGCCCAAAAGGAAAAGGATCAAATTTTTCGATTTCAGGAATGAGTCCTGTATTAATTGAAATCCAAACAGTAAAGAAAATAATGTGGAATACCAAAAATGAGGTAGAGCCGCAAATTTCTGTTAATTTATCAGCAAATTGTGTCAAGAATGATCTTGAGCGAAGAGATTTTGCCTCGAAAGAACGGAAATATTGCCTTCGCTTTTCTGTTGCGTGCATACTTTTACAGTATCATAATTTGAAAAAGGTGTAAACGAGGTTAATCGGAGTCTTCTATGCCATCGGTTATTGCCACAGCATCTAGACCTTTAACTTCTAGAAGATTATTTCCCATAATACCTTCAAGCTCGCCACGCATTCCAATCGTGTTGTCGATTACCAGTCTAATATTTTTATCATCTCGAGCCCACTTTCCCGCAAAATATCTTTTTTCTTTCTCTATATCATCCTGCATAGCACTCCAAGCTTCGACAATTGACTCGACTCTATGCTTGAACTCAATACCTGATAGATATGCATGAAGAATTTCTGTTTTCTCATTTTTTCCTTTTACCGACTGTTTTGTGTAGTGTAATTGTATTAACTTTGCCCTCAAAACGGATGCAATTGCTACCACTGAGCCTCTTTGAGTTACCCAAACCCCATTACGAAAAGCCCCACTGCTTTTCATATCATTAGGAAGAACTTCAGTAATCAACACAGCATCGTCTGCTTTAATTGTTCTTAAGTCCGTTTTTAGTTTGTCTATCCAACCTTCTGACCATGTTTTTGTATTCTTAAGCTCCCATAAAACTTTTCCAACACTTACCCCATTCCTGTCAACTACTTCCTGGACAACATCTCCTCCTCGTACTCCTTTTGCTACTTCTTGCACGATATCATTAGGAAACTCTTTTCTTAAGATGTCTTCAAACTCTAACTCAAAAGCTTCGCCTTGTGTTTGCTGAGAGCCTTGATTTGCTTTCCTTTGTGCATCTTCTAATGCTTTTTTAAGATCATCAATTACCTTTTCCTTCTCTAAATCCTTTAAGTGGTGCTTCTCTTCTTCCGTTTTAATTGCATCTTCAGCTATTTTTTTGCGTTCTTCATCAAGTTTTCTTTCATTTTGAAGCATCAACTCTTTACCTTTTTCTTCAAGTTCCCTCGTCTTTTTCCTTAATTCCAACTCTCTTACAACAAATTCTTCATTCTTTAATTTCTGTTCTGAAACTTGTTTTTGTAAATCAGCAACTTCCAAACTCTGTTTTTCCGAAAATTCTTTTTTGAGACGTTCTTCTTGTAACTCTAATTCCTTTTTGCTCTTTTCTGAAGCAACTTTTTCTGCGTCAGCCTCAAATTGATGAACTAAAGCTTCGCTTATTTCGATTTGTTGCCCGCAGCTAGGACAAGGGAATGTTTTGTTCATAAAAATTTCTCACTTAGAAAGTGAAATTCAGTGTACTACCGTGGTAAATTGGTGTCAAGGAAAGAAAAAATTAACTTTTAACTGTCTTTTTGAGGGCATCAACGTGCTTTGGTGTGTATCCAAAGATATCTTGTGATTCGATAAGAGTTTGGCGAGGCATAACTCTGGCATAGGTCTGTCCGTCATTTCGCTTTTCAACGATAACTTCAGCAGCCTCCAAGAGTCCGCAGTGATGACCGCCTCTTACTCCAGCGAGCTGCTCTTGATACGCCCCAACTCCTGTTATAACAACAAAGTTTTTGATACCAACGTCGGGAATAAGAACTTTTTGACCTTCCTGTGCTTTTGGTGGATAACGCCCGTCGCTATCACACGTTAAATCCCCCAGCAGAACCTGCGTTGTTTCACTATTCGCATACTCAGCGGCCAAAATATTAAATGAGCGCTGAATGAGAAGCATGTCTGGAATTGCTTCAATAAGACTTCCGTCCAAAAGCATCCAATCAACCTTTTTACTGTCTACATCCACGCTATTTTCCTTTTGCTGAATAACATCAAAAACATAAAATCCGGCCTCAGCTGCAACATAGCTTCCAAGCTCAAATGTAATCACAGGCTCCGGAAGGCCAGCTTGTTCTGCTTTTTGTTTAGCTTTGGTCAAAAATATCTCCAGAAATTTCTCGTGATCATATTTTTCACTCATTGGAGGAATTCCTCCACCAATATTGAAATACGTGAGTTTGTTGTGAGTAGCTTTGAGGGCAAAATATTTATCAAGACCAAAGGAGAGATGTTGTGCAAAATCTTCTTCTTTTATGGTTTCAGCAGCCCCTACCATCGCATGAAGCATGGTAAGCTCTAAATTACATGAATCATCTATCCTATCAGCTTCTTTTTGTAATTCGTCCCACTTCATACCAAATCTTGAAGTGAGCTTTGAAAGCTCTTCATCTGTACTTACTTTTCCAAATTTGAGCCTGAGACCTACCTCCATTTGTAGCGCGTTGTTGATGAAATAATCAACTTCACCACTATCCAAAATTGGGGCTATATTGAAGCCTTTCTTTCGCATTTCAATGATGGTCTCAGCATACGTTGCAATAGGCTCAGACTCTGTTTCCTTCGAATGCTCAAAAATAACAGTACTTTTGTTCGTCTCTGCCTCTTCACGCACTCGATCCCATCTGTTGTCTGGCGGAAGCTTAAAACCGTTATTAATGATTTTGAGCTTACTTTTGTCAATGAGTCCCTGACTTTCAAGAAAAGAAAGGTCATCTAAATCCTGCTTTGAGCTTGTTTCACTATTCCATCCTGTGCGAATCGCAGCATGGACAAATTCTGAGGCTCTATTTGCTTTTGCAGCATAAAAATATTCAAATCCACCGGTATAGCCCACCTTTTCAGCTACTCTTTGAGTTAATTGCTCCCATTCTTTTGTGCGCCTTTCAATGATAGTTGTGTCGGTAATTTCAAGGGGTGTTCCGGAGTAGTCACTTGTCGCAACATCCTCAATAACGTCTTTTATCCTCAAATTATTGATCCACAAGTTACCTTCCTCATCATAGCGGAGATAATCCCACATACCTGAATCGGGATATAACTCCCTTACTTTATCTTTGTACTTGTAGGGTGCAATTTGTTGTTCTGGAGTAAAATTTTGACCAAATTCTCGCATCTTTTTAAAAATAATTATAAGTCGTTACAATTTTTTTTACATTCTACCACATTTCAAGCTGAATGCAAGTTTTTTTTCTACTTTATTTCATACTATAGGGGTTGATTTTTCACTTATTATAGGGTAGAATCGCAATTACACATTCCCTTTTTCATAAATGGGAACGGTGTGCCCAATGGGCAGCAAGTAAGGTCTCAAAAATGCTTTGAGAAATTTGCTTGCAGCACTTTGACAATCCGGATCTTTTTCAGACAAATAAGGAGGAGAAAATTTTTTCTATCGTTGTCGACTCAGGTGTGATGCAACTTACACCACCACGCACCCATAGAAAGGGTACACGTGCAAATGTTTGATAGGCTTGGAAATTTCCTCGAAACACTCTCGGACTGGGTCTGGGATGAAGCTGAAGACTCCATTCCTCTGGAACGGCGTCTGGCACAAGCGCGCAAGAAGCGCAAGGAAATGCTCACCGGCGGCGTCCATGACGCAGCAAAGATGGGTGAGTACGCTCAGGCCATCAGTCAGCAACGCGCAGAACTGCTCGTTGCCCTGAAGAACACCGAAGACGACATCAAGGCAGCTCGCCTCGAAGCCATCGAAGCACAGAAGACAGGCGATGAAGCCACTTTTGCGAGCCTCAATGCAGACGCACGACGGCTCGCAAACGAAGCAGGTTCCATCCAGCTTGAGATCACTGAGCTTGATACTGAAGTCGAACAGGCCTACAAGGACTTCAAGGACGCCCGCATGATGATTGTGGAGCTTTCCCGCGATATCGCGACGGAAGCCCGCGGTGACATGCGCCTTGTTGCTAAGGTCGCTCGGACGGATCTCAAGGAACGGATGCTCACCCTCAAGGAGAACATGCTCGGCCTCACCACTGCTGCTAACCCAGCAGAAAGTGTCCGCCAGCGTGCCATCGAGAAGGCCGAATCCAAAGAGCGCTACATCGATTCCCGCGCAATGGTCGTCGCTGACCTGTGGGAAGCACACCGTGGATCTCGCATCGCCGAGAACCGCCGTGTGAGCAGCGAAGGTGCTGAAATCCTTGCCAAGATTGACAAGTCGCTAGGCTTTACCGCCCCGCCAGCCCTTCCGGCTCCGGTCGTACAAAAGACCGCAGCAGGCGCTCTCTAATCCCTCAGTCTTTGGGGACCCCGCTTTTTGCGGGGTTCCCTCCACACAACCCCTAAAAAGGAGATGCTATGACTAGCAGAGGAGGTTCGGGACGCAAGGGGTTAACTCCTGCGGGCAGAATCATGCTCGGAATTTTTGTGGTTGCTGTTCTTGGAGGAGTTGCCTTCTTTGCCTTTAAGGCCATTTCAGGCGTTTTTGGTGGAGATGATAACAAACCTGCCAGCAATGGTACTCCGCAAGGCAGCGACGGAACTGTCGTTGCAGGTAAGACCACCACTAGTGGTAATACCTCAAATCCGACCCAACAGGCCGGCAAAACCAACGTTCCGACCCAGAATCTTCCAAAGATTCAGGTGGGTACACTTGGCTACGGTACATATCTAACCCCAATTGGTGCCACGAAGTTCATGGCCGAACGGGGTATTCAAATTGAACTTGTCGACGTACTCGGACAGGAAGGTATTCAATGTGACTGGATAGCAGGACGCCCTACGGGCGATCCAAACTATCCGCAAGCTGAACCCAACGTATCTCGTCTTCTTCTGACGACCCAAAATGCATTTCGTTTATGCGAAGGCGTAAAAGCCGTCATGGTAGTCGATCAGTCCGCCGGCGTCGATATGCTCGTCACTCGCGGGGAAATCACAACCTTTGCACAGATTTTTGACAACATCGTCACGGTACAGGGAGAATGCTCGGTTAGCGAGTATCTCTTCAAGTCAGTGGCCTCGTCGTTTGGAATCGTGCGAAACGAAGACCTAAAGCTTCAGCTCACAGATGCTGTGGATCAGGCCGGCGAAAAATTCGTTAATGACCCATCGGTCAAGACGCTCGCCACCTATGAACCATACGCTTCAGACGCTCTTAAGGGCGTATCTGGCTCGAAGCAATTCTTGACTACCGCCAACTGGGCGGGAATTCTTGACGTCGGGGTGGTGAAAGCTACTTCTACTGTTGACCCCACAATCCAGAAGTTCATTGCGGCGTGGTTTGATTATGTCAAACTACAGTCTCAAAACTACGACGAAGCGTGGAAGGTTCTTGAACAATACAGCAAGGATCATCCTACTGAAGACACCTTCATCAAGGGAGTGTATGACAAAGACATCCTGAAAGATGAGCTCCAAAATCTCGTTGCCCAAGCCAGCTATGCGGACAATGTCCAAATGCTGATAAAGGACACGAGCGTTATCGAAGCACGCCTTTCTGAAGTCGACCGTATTCAGCAGGAACTGCCTTGCACACGTCAAGGCAAAATCCCTCAACCATCGTCCTTCTCAACAAAGGATATGATTGACAACCGATATATTGCTGCACTGCAAAACGACAGCAAAGTCACGAGCAGTCCTACTCGAACTATTTCCAAAAACAGGTTGACACAGTCAACAACAGTTCCTCTGGAAACGGCTGTGGGTGGCGCTAACGAAGTGCTTGTCGGTCAGCTCCAAGACTTGTTCATTGAGTTCAAACCGGACTCAACGGACTTTGTGAACGAAAGCGATGCTCGAAGTAAAATCGAACGTCAATTCGTCCCAATTCTGAGGCTTAGCAATAACACCGTCATTGAACTTGTCGGTGGATTTGCAGCACCAGGGTCGCAATGCCCAACGAATTGCCCAGCAGACCCAGTCGGTGAACAACTGGCTGTTGCTCGTGCAGCAAAGGTGAAGCAGATTCTAGTAGAACTCGGTGTTGACCCGAATCGCATTCGTGTTAACCCTGTAGCTCGAAAGCCCACGACCGGCCTTGCATCACAAGCTGGTAAAGACCGTCGAGTCGAAGCAAAGGTCATTATCGTCGGTGGACGGTAATGCTAGCTGCCGGAAGGCAGTAAGACACAGTATGCGACAACGTCGCAAGAAAAGATCCGGATATTCTTTCCTAGTAGAACTAGGCAAACCGTGGGGGTGAGTGTATACAAAGCACTTACACGCTTCGCTTTAAGCGAGCACCTCACGGTTTTTCATGGCATAAAACTGATAAAAAGTAAGCGACTTAAGAAAAAGGAGAAGTTACCTGTGGCGAAAAGCATTCAAAGCAGCATCTCGCATTGCAGATGCTACATTAACAAGAGTATTGATATCCATTTCTTCAACATCGTAAAAGGGAAGCGGATGGGACATTTCTTCTAAATCTTCGTCGGATATGTTATATACTCCCAATGAGCGTGCAAACTTAAAAAGTCCTGCTTTTGCTCTTGAAGTATCTATAAGAGGCTTATCCCCAGTATCGTAAAACAGGCCTACAATAGAACCAAGTGCGCCACGTCCTGCACCCTTCGTAAACTGCGCAGCCGCCTCGATATAGCCCTTTCTATTATGCGCATCTTGAGACTCATCCAAAACTAAGAGTTTTCCTAATGTTTTTCTCATAAATGATTTATAGGCAATTTGATTTGATTCACCATCAAATGCCGGCCTAAAAAGGATTGCTAAGGCTTCGCCAAGTGACGCATCTTCAGGCTCAACAAAAAGAGTATGCATGGTTTTGGTTGATGTAATAATATCTGTTTTGTCTGTTTTACCTAAGTCCTGCCACTCTAAATGTGCATTTGTTAGCGAATTAAGCACATTTAATTCCCCAAGCGTAAGAGTTTTGTTGTTTCCATTACTATCGACAACTGAGTACGTCAATAAGTCCTCAGCTGTGACACCATCTTGATCCATAAGGTCAATAGGTTGTCCTGTTGTGAGGTAATTTACGGGTTCAATACGTGTGAACGCTATTGTTCTGATAGGGAGTCTTGCTCGCTGGTTGATACGAAAACTGTTTAAAGCATCTGCATTCAATTCACTCTCATTCTCTGTTACCTGAGGTACTGCCTCTTTATTCCAACCAATAAAAATATTACGGTCTCGTCCGCCTTGTGGCTTGACTACCGCACTCAATTGATCAATCTTTGCAGATTGGTTATCTCTTTCGTTGTTATTGTATCTTTCTGTCATATGTTTTAAGAGAGCCGATCGAGATGAAAAAATCCACCTCGATCGACAGGCACCCCCGAGCTAGGCTCGTGGGAAGAAGAAGTTTTTGACCGACTGAAGCACGTCTCGCATACGCAAGACTGCTTCAATCTCTTCGGAGAATTGGTGAAAGGACTCAGTGACTTCCTTCATCACCTCATCACACTGCTTGACTTGGGCAGTTGCCTTCCGGTCAACCTCATCGATAAGAGCAATTACTGCCTCTCGTTTGAGACCAAGACCACTCAAGCTATGCCAGACGTGCTCTGCTGCAGGCATATTCTGTGAACGCTTGAAGATGATCAGCTTGAACCGCTTCACATCATCATCCGTATCAGACCACACTGGAGGTGTAAGCCAATCAGCTCCTTGCGGCCTGAGGCTACTTGCCATCACAGGTGGCGACACTGGTGCGTCATCCCCGCTGCTGTAAAAAGCACCGGTGAGTTTTTTTAGACCTCCGAGCAACTTGCCTTTGTCTTCCCTGTGAGAAGGAGTGGCAGCTTGCGCTGAGGTATCAACTGCAACTGGAAGAGGAAGCTCCAACTTCTGTCGGACCGTCCGTACCATTTGCAAAAGCTCGTAGGATGCCTTTACAAGATCGTCTTGTTCACGACGCTCTGTTTCAAAGCGTTGTGAGAGGTCGTCAAGGTTAACAGCAGCTGTGGTTGAGTTTGAGACACCGTTTGTTTCTGCAACAAAACGAGAATTCAAATTTTCCCACTGCTGTGCGAGCTGACCAACCACAGCTTGCGCTGCAGCATCTATGGTGTCACCCGTCCAACCCTGTGCGAGTTCGAGCTCCATAAGAGCCCCTTCGCGATCCGTTTGTCCGGCAACTGCAGGACTCGTGTATTGGGTGTAGCACACAAAAAGTGTTTCAAGCTCTTTTTGTACGATACCCAGGTCTGGAATATCTGCTGCAGCTTGCACTGCAAGCTCAAATGGATCTGGAGGAAGCGGCACACTCGGGCTTGCCGGTGGACCTTCCTCAACGGCCTGCACCACTGGGGCAACAGGACTTTCCACGACAGGTGCGCTTGACTGTGTCACTTCTGACAACTCCTTTCAAAATACCTGCATGCAAGACCAAACCAAATTTAGGCTCGAGTATCCTTTCTGCGAATTTCTTCGCTACTTCTTCTTGTTTTTTAAAGAACTGCTCGAAAACAACTCACCTCAAGCTTTTTGAGGGGATGCTTCGAATCGATGGAAATTATACCAGTTTGAGGTTCAAAAATCAAGCCTATAGGATATTTTATGGGTCTAGTCGGAGACTATCTTTCCTTCAACGAATTTACCGTGGGAATACTTCTCCAAAATTGCTATATTTCTGATATTTGCTTTATATACAAGGTCAAATATCACACCAATAAAGGGAACAAATCCAAGTATAAAATCAAGAATAATATTCCAAACGAGATGAATTTTATCAACGGTTGAAATCTCCATTTTCCACCCAATTGATAGTATATAAAGACTAATGAGTGCTCCGACCACGTCTCCAACCCACGGAATGAGGTCAAGTATGGGGTCAAGACCGAATTTTATACCCGCTATCTCCCATTGGTTATCCATCAAACGAGCAATTATTTTAGCGGCTTTCAGGTGTGATTTTGCTTCCATAGGTTAATTTTTTAACCCTCTTTTATTAGGGGGTCAGATTTAGGAGTTCCTTTACTTCATTTTTGTACTGAGTAAAAAGGGTGCTGGCGCTTTCTGACAATGTTAGCTTTTCAGCCTCTTCCCATGTAAAAAATTCTAGCTTTTTACCCTCACGTCTTTCCATGTGATTTACGTGTTCATCTGTCAGTTTACAGACGTAAAAATGCCTGTTTTTATCGCCATAAGGTAAATTAGATAGAGGCTGTAGGGTTTTTAGGGTCAATTTTGTAAAATATTCAACTTTTCTACAAACAGTATCCTCAAAAGATTCATTTTTACTCTTAATTCCACCAATAAGTGACCAAATATTGTCTCTTACAGCGTCTAAATTAAGATTATCTGGGCTTAGAAGTAAAACTTTGCCTTTGTATGTTAAAAGAACGGAACTTGAGGATATATCACCTGCCACCATTCTATTGTAGCACAAAGTGAAGCTTGACGGCTGACTAATTCGATAGTTTGAGGCTAAAATCTGTGATAATTTCTTCTAAACTTGAAGAGGCCTTTATAGCAAGAAACAGCTGTTCTTGGGTGTATCCTTTTTCGTCACGAAGAGAGTTTGAAAGATTAGTTATCATTCCAAATTGCTTACCAGGCTTAAAACCGGCTGCAATCAAGTCTCTTCCCATAATAATATCACTCGCTTTTTTCTCAGTAATACCTAAATTTGAGGCTCTTGCGAGTAGCCATTCAGTCTCCGGATGAGAGTCTTCAAACTGTAAGTCTTCCAAGCTTCCATAGTGTCCAGTTCCCAACCCATCAGCCTTTGAAAGCAGTGCTAACTCTGTTATGGTTGCTGGAGAAAGCTTTACTGAGAGCTTTCGAAAAGCACCATCCCCAGCCTCTCTTCCACGTGCAACATCTCCAAAATTCATATGAGCCCACATGTGGTTTTCAACTAATTTCTTCACTTTTTCACTTGTATCATTATCAACCCCAAGTCTTTCTAGGAATTTTTGAGCGATGACAACTCCCTTTTCATCATGCCCCCTAGCTGTAATGCTTCCATCTTCTTGTTCTTCTGAGGTAAGTGGCTTTCCCAAATCATGACAAAGGGTAGCCAAAAGAAGCGTAAAAGAATCACTTTCAGAAAGTTCCTCTGTCTTTGCTATACGAGCGGCTTGGTCAACAGCCATTAGGGTATGCGTCCAGACATCTCCTTCAGGGTGCCACTTACCATCTTGTGGGGTGTTAAGTAAAGCTACAAACTCAGGATGCAGCACATGGAACATTCCTAGTTCCATACCCAAAGAGAGTCCTTTTGAAGGTCTTTCAGACTTTAAAAGTAGCTTTTTCCACTCTTCCAGAAGTCTTTCTTTTGGAAGTTCTGAAAATTCGTGGCGTAGTACCATTTCACTCATCAAGTCAAAGCTTTCTTGCTCAACAACAAGGTTAAATCTCCCCGCAAATTGCAAAGCACGCATGACTCGCAAAGGATCATCTCCAAACGTTTTCTTATCAGTTACCTTCAAAATTTTATCTTGAATGTCTTTTACTCCTCCGTGAGGATCAATAACTTCACCTGTTAAGGGGTCAAATGCAAGTGAATTGATGGTAAAATCCCGCCTCAAAGCAGCATCTGAAATGCTCATGTAGGGGTCAACTTTTACCTCAAACCCCTTATGCCCCTCACCACTTTTTGAGTCAGTTCTTGGGAGCGAAATATCAAGGTCAAACCCGTCTCCAAGTGCAACTTTTAAAATACCGAAGCTTTTTCCAACTTCTTTGATTTTTCCAAACCCTGAAGCCACATCCTCAACGTCAACAGGCTCTAGGTTATAGACCTCAATATCAAAGTCTTTTGGGGCTTTGCCTGTAATAATGTCTCTAATTCCTCCACCCACGAGAAGAGCACGGCCGCCTCTTTCTGAAAACTTTTGGGCAGCATCTATAACATGAGGATGAATAGAGCTTTCTCTTTCAAACATGTCAATATTATAGGATATTTTAGGGAGAAAGTCAATTCACTTTCCACTCGGAAAGACGGTCAAATAGGGGGTCTGTAGCCTCTGTTGGGGGTGGAGTAAAGGTATGTACACCGGTAGCCTCATCAAAATCCTCTTTAAAGCCAAATTTTCGATAAAATCCCAAGACTCCGCACGCTTCGATTGTTTGGATTGTTGTTTCTCTTTCCGTTAATTCTTCGACAATTTTTCTCCCTACGCCCTTTCCTCGAGATTTTTCACCCAGAAATACCGTTGCTCCATCATCATGTTCGCGAATTACACCGATTATCTCTGTGTTTGAAAAAATAGGCTTAAAGACCCCTTCACGCATAGCCTGAGGCATTCCTACATCTTCCAAATGCTTTTCAAATTCGCTTAATGTTTCTTTCCACTCACTCTCAAGTCTATCCACACCGTCATCGGGAAGTGCCATAAGAAATCCATGATGTGAGAGTTCTATGGCAAATTCAGAAGAATCTTGTGCTACCCCATTCTTTTCCAATACCTCCAAAATCTCGTCAGCCTCTTCTTTTACCCCGCATGGGTAGGGAAATGTGGTCTTATCAAGTGCCTTACCCCACGCTCTATGAAAATGAAGCAGTGTTTTGACATTTGGGTACTTTTGATAGATAGCATCAGCAACAGCTGTATCAATCGAAGCCTTTATTTGCCCATCGTAGTACACTTTTTTCTCTTCATGTTTTACCTTTGCTTTGACTCCATGAAATGCCTCGTGAGTACTTTTATCTACCTGTCGCGGGGTAACAAGTATCATATCGCTACTTTTGACCGAAACATTACCTGATGAGTCGTACAAAAGATTGGAATCCTGTGCAAAATGTACTGCTTTTGAAAATCTACCCCAATCCGCAGTTGGTGCATTCTCAAGATGTGTCTTTTCAGATTTGTACCACGTTACATCTGCTCGCTTTTTTACAAATTCGACCAATTTCTTGGCTACATCTTTTTTGTCTCCCCCAACATTTATGGCTCCACCTTCAGCTGTCACCATAATGATAGGGTGCTGTCCGTCATGAAGATTTTTTAAGTCGTTGGCAACCGTCATGTTGAGATGGTCTCTTTTTGTTTGGTTAAGAGCAACTCTAATAAGTTCTTGCCTTGCAACGTTTGAAAGAAGCTTAAATCCGATAAGAAATGACTCGTTTCCGTAATATTCTCGGAGGGAAGCGAGAATCTTGGGCGTTTTTTCAAGCTCAATGATAAGCTCGTCTTTACTTGAGGAAATTTTCCCTTCTGTAACCATTTTTGGTCTGTAATCACTCACTGCTGCTGCATGAAAGACTATGGCAGGCTTGCCTTCAGTCAAAAGAGTATCTTTCAGGCTCTCTGTACTCCCAAAAGGCTTATGAGTTAGGTTTTCATTCTTTCCTCCAGCAACCAATGGAACCTCAGGTGGGCACAACACCGTAACATCAAACCCTGCTTCATCCAGAGCACCTGCTATGGCATATCCAAATTTTCCCGTCGCAAAATTTGTGATAAACCTCACATCATCAAGCGGTTCTCGGGTCCCGCCTGTTGTAACAATTGCTGAATGTAGTTTTTCTTTCATATTCTTGTATCTTTAACACCTTCAAAATACACCCGAAGGGTTCTTATTGCTGTAGGCTAGATTACAAGAGAATATTACTTACTTTTCTTGAACTTTAAGTAGAGGAAGAAAACGCCAATAACCGAAGCAAGGAGTAGTATACCGATGAGAGGACGTGCGGAAATCCACGCGATGGCTATAATAACAACACCTATAAGCATTGCAAGAAGAAATGATACAAGGGAGGCACCTGCACCTATCAATTTCCCAAGAGGTGGTATAACCCCTGCAAGAATTGGTAACACTCCTAAAGCCATTCTAAAACCTAAGAATAATAAAATAAGACCAACAACTCGTACTATCCACGTCATTGTTTTGTTCGCCTCTATTGCTCCTGCAAACATCTGAGCTGCTGGAATTTCTCCTACTTGAATCATTTCAATCGTTCTCCCGTTTTTCGTTTGGTACGGGGCTAGAGAATTCCCTTTTTGTTGAGCTATGACACTTACCTTTTGAGGTGCAATCGCCTCATATCGAATTCTTGTACTCCCAATCACAGGAGTGGTTGGGTTTTCCGTTTGGTAATACAACATGTTGCCCAAAATCTCTAGCTTTGACTGCTTGTCCAGTGGCAGTGAAGTAAGCATTTCAGACGTAATCTCAAAAGTCGAGTAACCGGGAAGCGTACGGAGTATTTCGTCAGGAAGAAGAAAAGAACCAACACTCACGTTTTGTGCAAAAAATTCCTGACTCTCAAACAATTTTGCTGTTGGATTTCTGTGTGCTTCAGCCTCCTGGAACTTTGACGAATCGGATAAAACCTCAGACCAATCCTGAGCATATGTATAGGTTGTAGTTGTCTCTTGTCCTCCACCTAATTTGTCAACCGTTTTGCTTGCTGTGTTTTCTTCCCATTGATACACCTCAACAACTCTTTTTAATTTCAATAAATTACCACCTACCCCAAAATCGGTATCAACTAATACACTCGGAGTTTTTGCCTCACCAGTAAAATGTATAAGCGCACCCTCTTTTGTACTGTCTACAGGATCATTTGGAACAGAAACTACTTTTGACGCACCCTCTTTAAAACTTTGATAGGTTTTAACTGCTCTTCCCTCATTCCAGAAAAGAAGAATTCCAGCAAGAATAACCAGTACAATTCCTATAAAAATACCTTTAATAGACGAGCCAATTCTTGAAAGCCAAGATGTTTTTGTTGTTACGGTTGTTGGCATAAAAAAAGTATAGTACAAATCCTAGGTATTATCGACAGAAGAATTCGTATCTTGGTTTGGAGATGTCATACCGTGCCTCTTATCTCTTGTTTTTAAAAATATAAAAGTACCAACAAGAAGCACAAGCAATATAGTAAGAGAAGGAATTAACGACAACCTTGAGACAAGTCCGCTCTTTTTCCCAGCTTTGCTCTCTTTATCAATCTTTACAGAGTCTCCTGTTGTTCTTCCATAAATTTCAGGAGTGTACATCAGAGATACTGTTGCAGGAGGAGCACTAAATTCTCCCTCAACAACTGCCCGTGCTTTATACTCATAGGTATTGACTCCGGCTTTGACAGTATACAAAGAAAGTTCAATACCGTCTTTTGTAATCGTCTCGCCAACATAATTAGTTGAATAGGAAGGAGCCTGTCCACTAAGCGTTTCATTTTTGAGTCGTGTATTTACAGCAACAAGTCCAGCCGGAAGCTGGTCATCAATTATTCCATAAGACTCTTCTGTTTTTAGACCACTCACTTTAAATCTTACAGTTACCAAATCTCCTACCCCAATAGTTGAACCTTCCCCTTTTTCACCTATATACTCTCTTGTTATCTGAATACCATTGGCGACTGCTTCTGCCTTTCTGTCAGTTCTCAGTGCGTCTGTTCTGAGTGTTGAATATAACTGTCCCTCTCCCCGTATTCTGACGGATAGGGTTAACTCGTCTGGATTCTCAATTGGAATTTTGATATCTGTTATTGGATCATTTGAGTTAACATCTCCTTCTTTTACCTTAGTGCCATTCAACATTACTGAATACGTGTAGTTAGGCGTGTTCTCGTTGGTTAAAAGAGCATATTCACTCAAAGTCTGCAGCACTTGTGAGGTTGCATACGTATTTGACCAGTAGTCGTATACTCTTGAATGAGTTAGATATCTGACCCCTTTTTCAACCATGTCTTGATTACCACCCTGTAGCATCAACGCTCTTACGGCAAGCGCAGTTGATACATCAATTGAGCCAAAATTTTTCTTGCTACCTGCTGCCCAATACATAGAATCTCCTTGAATTTGAGCGGTCTCTTTGAGACGGTTGATTCCATTAGTAAATGTGTCAAGTCGATTGTTATTAATACTTCCAATTGCGTAAAGAGCAATCAAGTCAGGAGTTAATTGACCTAGTTCTTCTTGGGTAAGAAAGAAAGGTATTGCATTCCCGCGGTCAAAAGATACTCCGTAATTAAAGGCCACGCGCTCCTCAAGAGAAATTGTTTTGAATTGATTGTTGTTATCAATAGAACTACCAACAGTTCTCATAAAATTATTGGCGTTATACAGAATGTAGTTATCGGTTTCGGAAAGCTTTTTTAGCTTTTTTAGGGCTGTGAGCTGATCTATAACGTATGCGGTAACGAAAGGACTTGGAGCGCTGCCATTTTCCCACCATGCAAATCCTCCATTGGTTGCTTGCAATTCACGTAGTCTATCCAAAGATTTTGCAATGATGGTCTCAGATTTTTCCTCTCCAAAAAGAACTGAAGTAAATAATTTTGGATATTTTATAGTAAGAAGTGCCGGAACCATTCTGCTTGTCGTCTGCTCAACACACCCATACGGATAACGCAAAAGGTAGTACATTGCCGAAGGAAGTGAATTGGTAATTGATGAAGAAAGAGACAAAACAAAGGTACTTTTCTTGACATCAGTATCAAGTGGAATATTTAGTGCAAAATCTTTATCCCCAATTCCACTCGCCCCCTTTATATCATGGAATTGGTACGGCTCTATTGGAAGCGTTAAATTTATTTTGTCAGACTCTTTTGCTATATCAGTCTTGGCTTCGAATGAAATTTTTGATTGAGGATTCTCTTTTTCTGCTTTTACTTTCCATGAAAATGTTTTGGAAGTAGAAGCGTCAATTTCTTGTTTTGTGAAATTTGATGTAAGTGTTTTTACTCCTTCAAAAACCATTGATACGTCAAATAATTTCTTACTCTCTGTAAAGTTTTGCACAAGAAGTGGAAGGATGGCAGTATCTCCAATTCTTAGAAGATTTGGCAAAACGGGTCTGACAATAACATCCTTGGTAACCAACATTTCCCTTGTCTGCTGTCCTACTCTGGTATCACTTGTTGATGCAACGGCATTCACAACCCATGTTGTTAAATTGTCAGGAAGGACCATTGAAATTTCGGCCTCTCCGTTTTCGTTAGTTATAACATTTGGATTCCAATACGCAGTGTCTTTAAAAATACTTCTTCCTCCCCCACCTTTTTGGTTATGAACATACACTCCGTTTGCAAAATACGTATGGTACCTTTCAATTTCAAGATTATATACATCTTTTATTCCCAGAAGATGCTCGACAGAAAAAACTTTAATTTTTTGGTTTTCTGAATTGAGGAGTATGTCATTTTTTTGTATGCTTCCGGCTTGCTCCCATCCACCATTTACATACATGTAATGGTTTGCTGTAACTTTTAAGGAGCCATTTATGATGAGGTAGTCGCTGGACTGCGCTTTATGAAGGGACGTTACTTTTGCTTTGACCAGTGTGCTGTCATTATCAGTTCTAGACATTACAAATTCGCCCACCTTGACAGCCTCAATATTTTTCTCACTTCCATCTGCCATAAGAACTTTTGTTCCGGCCAAAAAACACCCTCCACCGGCACCGCCAAAATCTTGCATTATCCCCATAAGAGAATGCTTTGAAGTGGTGTTGTCATATATATTCCCCCAGAAGTTATCTTTTATACTGCCCACATTGGGGGAAGATAACTCATATATAGCTTTATCAACTGACCACAATGCAACATTGGCAGAAATTCCCTTGCCATTGGTGTCTTTTGTTGTAATTTTTACTTTTGCAGTTTCTCCGGCTCCGTATTTTTTCCTATCAAATTCAATTCCAACTTTGATGTCCTTGCTTGTTGTGACAATAGGAAGATTTATAGAATCCTCCTCATAGGAAGTTTGTGAGAAGGTTCTTACCTTAGCATATACATTCGGAATATCTGTTGCCGCCAACGGAATTTCAACGGTTGTGCTCTTTCCATTTAAAGAAACCACTTGGTACTGATTGGCGCGAGCACGCTCTATGGTAAGCAAAACATCTCTGTTAGGCATGGTGGAGGTTATGAGAAGTTTTGCTTTCTCTCCGACATCATATTTTGCCTTGTCAGCAGTAATTTTTATTCCGTTGGCTGCATTATAATCAGCTTGAATAATTTCATCTTCCTTATATACATACACACTAAATACTTTGGTTATGGGGTTTTGCTTGTTGTCAAACGACTGCACAGTCAGATTATGATATCCAGCATTCTTTGGGGTGAATTCAATTTCAAATGTTCCTTTGTCATTGCTTTTCGAATCAACTTTACCTAAATCTTCAGTCTTTTTTTCGTAGTTTGGATATTTTGAATTTGGATTTTGCTGTTGCTTTACCCAATAATCCCTAACAATACTTGAGGAGAATGTAATGTCATCTATTTTTGTGTCAGTATTTTTTGAAAGAGCAAATGGAAGGGTAATTTTTTCATTTACTCTATAGCTTGACCTTTCATCAGTTCTGAAAAAAGTAAATTCACCCGCGTGTACGAGTACATTTTTTACCGTGTAGGAGGGTGCACTTCCACCAACCGTCTCAACTTCTATTACATACACCTTGTCACTTCCCAAATTTGTTTTGTCACTATTTGTCGGTATCGGAATCTCAACACTTCCCGCAGAATTTAGATAGGTCCTTCCTTCTGCCACTACCTCATCACCATAGTAGTATCCCAAAAACGAATCGTCTGTTCTCTCTTTTTTGTATGCGTTAAAGTCTCTTAAGTATTCGTATTCGTAATATTTAGCTGCCTTAATCGAATACTTAATTCCTTGATTTTGCAGCGGCTGTCCTGAAAAGTAGGTACCCAAAATTGTTGCTGTCACTTTCTCACCCCTGATTACCTCACGTTTATTAACAGTTGCCTCAATACTAAATTCGGGTTTTCTATACTCCTGAACTTCAAAATACGCATATCCTCGCGAAATGTCCTGCTCACCTTGTTTTGGAATTTCAACATTTACACCATAATATCCAACAGAACTCTCCGGAAGTGTTATTTCACCCTCAACTGTTCCATCTTTTGATATAGTGAATTTTTTTCTAAATATATCAACGCTCTTTCCATTTACATAATCTGGAATGTATACTTCTGCCTCTCCTTCTGGAATTGTATAGTTAGCATCGTCATCATTCCGAATAATTGCCTTAAAATAAATTTTATCCCCCGGTTTGTATATTGGCCTATCTGTAAAAACAAAATATTTTTGAGAAATTTTTTGAAGCCTACTCAAATCATCCCACGTACTTCCGAAATGATTCAAGAAATACATCCGTATGGGTAGCAAAGCAATAGAATTCTCATATCTCACAAGGGCAATGTCTGCAAGAGGATTTACTGGTGTTTCACTCGTACCATTTTTTTCAATAGTTGTAGCTCCCAATTCCTTTATTCCATTTTCTAAGTTATAGAAAAATACTTTTCCGCTTGCAACACTTCTATTTGTCAGAAGGGAAGACGTCCATGTGAGAATTTTATTATTCTCCTCAACTGCAACAGTATTTATCCCTGAACGCATATAATACACCCCCCATTCAGCTGATTTTCCGACGATTTGTATGTACCAAATCCCTTCTTCTTTGTCTTTTAGCGGAAGTGGTAGTGTATTAAGAGAATTGTTGCCATTAATTTGATAATTAAGACTCGTTATTTGAGATAATTTTGAGGTATCGACTCTATTCTTGTTGGAGCCTGATGAAAGAAAGGCAAGTAAGTCATTTTCGGTTGCTTTAAACAAGTTAACCTTCAATTTCTCCTTCATCTCATACCCGTCAATTGCAACTTCTTTTTTATCCAGAGATGTTGCACTCACAACCCCCATTGCATTGTAATCTTTGTCACTACTTGAGAGATTTACGCCGCGTGCGCTTGATGTATATCCCAAAACCTGTTGTATGGCCATTTCTCTTTTTTCCCTGTCAGCCAATTTCACACTTTTTGCATCATCTTTTTGAGGAAGAGAAGCTGTCATACCCAAGATAAGAAAAAGTAGTACTGAAAAAAGAACAGGAAGAGCAAAAGCGGATTTTAAAAATTTTTTAAATAAGTGCACTATATATAATAGTAGCAAGAACTACTTTACATTCAAGTGGTGCTTTAGGGTAAATATCCAGTCCTC
>CAZKYX010000010.1:0-1211 GCA_964557125.1 uncultured Gammaproteobacteria bacterium | reverse complement strand
TCAGGATCTAAAAATCGAGCAACTTTTAAAGTACAAATATAACGTGGGACACTGACCCCTTCTTTTTCAACCATGTCTATATCAAAAAGTGCGCTATGCGCTACCAAAATATTGTCTTTCAAGAGACTCTCTAGCTCCTTTTTCATTTCAGAATATTTAAATTCACTTTTTCCTTCAACCATTTTGTTGGTAACGTGGGAGATGCTTTGTGCTTTTATTGAGATGGGAACGGGGGGTTTGAAGAACTCATTTTCCAACCTATCGCCAATTTTGTAACACACTTGAAAGAGTCTATCAATCAAAGGGTCAATACCGGTGGTCTCAGTGTCGAGAAATAATATGTCTTGCATTGCCTCCTATTATATCAATAACAGTAGTAAGTCTCTCGCTCTTTTCTTGACAAACATGCTAATACATATACATACTTTCTCTTATATGGATATCAATAATTTGATTCCTGAAATAAAATCAGAATTTGAAAAAGGAAACACGCATGAACAAATCATGGATAATTTTTTGAAAAAAGGATGGACAAAGAAAGAAATAAGACAGGCGTTCTCGGAACTACAAAACTTTAATATTGCGCTTTATAAATTGCCGGACGACAGAGAGTATCAGATAGAACAAAATAAAGAAGCCATTATGAGTGCTTTCGGGTATGGGGGTTGGGGAACACCCGGATTTTGGATAATTTCTAAATGGAAGCTAAAAACAAAAATTGTTGTTGGGATTATTACATTGGTCTTTTTTCTTCTTGGATTATATCTTGATTTACACAACTAAGATTTTTTCTTCTTATTCTTGTTTGTTGGTTGTTCTACTCTATTCTGCAATACATCCAAAATTTGTCTTTGGGGAAATCCACTTGGCTGGAAGTGTTCTGGG
Source organism: uncultured Gammaproteobacteria bacterium (assembly GCA_964557125.1). Taxonomy (GTDB): domain Bacteria; phylum Patescibacteriota; class Microgenomatia; order Levybacterales; family GWA1-39-11; genus CAZKYX01. The sequence continues at coordinate 326 of CAZKYX010000010.1, read as the reverse complement.
GTTGCCTCAGGTGGGTGCTGCACGGAAAGCATACGAAGCATTTTGTCACTTTGAGATTCTTTTATATCCTCACCATTTCCCCTTAAATACTCAAGTCTTCCTTTCTTTTCTAACACAAAAGTATAATACCATACATTTCTTGACAAAAGGCTTTCAATTATAAATACTATGTCCAATGGAAAAGGCAGACTCCACTTCAAAAGTACTTTGGATTTTTTTATGGGTTCTCTCAGTACTGGTGGTTGGAGGCATTGCTTATGTTTTGGGAGCAGGTACAAAGAGCACTGAATCTCAGCCAGCACGGTCATCTCAAATCACGACTGCTC
>CAZKYX010000009.1:32686-38230 GCA_964557125.1 uncultured Gammaproteobacteria bacterium | reverse complement strand
AAGATAGAATATGCAAGCTACAGAATTACCTTTATTTCAGACTCAGCAATCTAAAACTAACGTTAATAATTCTTCTAACGAAATAACTTCTCGGTCATTAACATCAAATCCTTTCAGTGTACTAGATAGTTCTTTCACCCGTATTTTTTCCCAGAATTCTGAAGAAAAGATGGTTCTTAAAATGCGAAGAATGCTTGGGGAAAAAGGAAATACGCTTTCTGATGAAAAAGTTGAATGTTTGGTAACAGAATTTCAATTCCTTATAAATGCATGGCTTGATGAATACGAAAGAGATGTTTTTGAGGGAATGACTTTAAAAGAGGTTTTAAACGAAAAATAATCATGGGAATTGGAAAAGGCATTATCAACAATGACACAAAACGGGCAATTATATATATTCGTGTATCAACGGACGAGCAAGTTGATAATTTCTCCTTGGAAACTCAACAGAAAATATGCGTTCAGGAGGCAGAAAGACGTGGAATGAAAATTGTCCAAACTTTTAGGGAAGAAGGGAAATCTGCAAAGACTATTTTAGGAAGACCGGTTTTAATCGAGCTAATCGAGTTTTGTCGCAAAAATAAAAGAAACCTTGATGCTGTTATTGTTTATCGGATAGATAGAGTTTCTCGTCAATTGCAAGATTATTTAGCTATACGAAAAAGACTTGCAGAATACCAGATTGCCATTATCTCTGCTTCAGAACCGACAGGAAACAGCCCTACTGAGAGGTTTATTGAGTCAATGCTTGCAAGTTTTGCTCAGATGGACAATGACGTTAGGGGTGAAAGAGCTAAGAATGGCTTAAAAGCAAGATTTTTAGCGGGACTTTCAAGCGGTACACTTCCTCTGGGTTATGTGTATGAAAACGGGTATGCGGTAAGGGATCCAAACACATGGGATAAGATAAAAAGTGCCTGGGAGTTAATGGCAACCGGCACAAAAACCCTTCAAGAAATGGCTACGCTTATGAATGAGTGGGGTTTAAGACAAAGGTACAATATTGGTGAGCAAATTATCAGACCTCAAGCTTTAAGTCGAATGTTTAGGAATAAGTATTACATTGGTATTTTAGTTTCAAGTAGATACCCCGACCAGGTTCGTGGACAACAATTGCCAATGGTTTCTGAAGCTATTTTTTATAGAGTCCAAGCAGCAATTGATGGAAGAAGTGCCAATATTAATACGCCGGTCGCAAGAAGAAATAAAGACAACAAAGAATTTCCCTTAAGAAGACTTTTAGTATGTGACCAATGCGGAAATCCTGTGACAGGTGGGTGGAGTAAAGGAAAACGCGCCAGATATGCATATTATCGTTGTCAAAAGGGTTGTCGTCTTCCATCTATTTCAGCCGACAAAGTAAATGAGGCAACAATCCATTTCTTATCAAGCATAACGCCAACAAAAGAGGGATTAGATGCTTTTATCTCACTTCTTAGAAGAACGTATTACGAGCGGGTTACACAATTGCAAAAAAGAAGAGATGAAGCAGATAATGAACTGAAAAAACTATATGAGCTTCGACAGTCTTTGATTCAGAAAAACTTAGACGGTGTTTACTCAGATGACATATTTAAGGAGCAGAACAAACTTATAGAGGGACAAATTGTGAATGTTCAAATTACCAAAGATGACGCGTTACTTGCGAAATATAATCTCGAGGCAATTATCATATTTATGAGGGGTAAGTTCTCAAACTTGGGAAGGACTTATCAAATGTCGAGTTTAAGTCAGCTCCGAGTACTCTTGTGTTCAATTTTCCCCTCTGGTATGCGTTGGAGCTATCCGGGCTACTACAACACCCAAATTAGCCCGATATATCAATCTATTCGGATGTTTGATACCAGTCAGATCTCCTCTTGTCGGGGTGAGAGGAATTGAACCTCCTACCACACGAACCCGAATCGTGTATGCTACCGATGCACCACACCCCGGTGTGAAGCTTTGCTAATTATACCAGCCTTTTGTATAATCCGAGCTTATGAGTACGGAAAGAAAGGGCAGAAGGATTTCAAGGGTTGAAGACGAAAATTTAGACATCTCCATACGAACTCTAATGCATGAAGGAGAAGTCGAAGGGGTGTTGGGTGTTGAGCTGATTACAATATATGTTGGAAAAACTTTGGAAATGAGTGAAGTTGGAGAATATCTTGAAACATGGCAAGTCTTAAAAGGGACGGGTCTTTTATCATTTATCGAAGCTGGGGGTACAAATAAGCGAAACGTTAGATTTGAAGAGGGGATGATAAATCAAACGACTCTGGGAGACAGACACGGACTTGTTAATATCGGAAGAGAGAACCTTGCGATGCTTGTCACCAAAACTCAGGGATAAGATGCTTGCGCCCCTGACAGGAATTGAACCTACAACCTCTCCCTTAGGACGGGATCGCTCTATCCGTTGAGCTACAGGGGCATTGTATAATTATACCAATCCTCGATTGTATTTGTTTGAAAGAATGTTTGTAGCAGGGAAGTTCTTGACTAAGAGGGGAGCGTGACCTATTATAATAGTCATGGCAAACCCCCAAGGAATGACAAAAAAAGAACTCAAACAGCTTCATAAGCTTGAAAAACTCCAAAAACAAAATCTTGAGAGCAAGCAAAATATGGTGAAATGGGCTGTTATTTTAGTTAGTTCAATTCTTTTTCTAACACTTTTTGTTGGAACAATTCTTCTTGCAAAGCAAAAGAAAAAGCAGGAAGCAGTTCAAGCAAATACATCTAGAGAATTTTCAGACGTTGGGTGGATTAAGGGAAATGCGACGGCAGCTGCAACCCTTACCGAGTTTGCTGACTTCCAGTGTCCTGCATGCAGAGCATATCACCCACTCATAAAAACACTACTTGAAACATATCCTCAAGATCTAAAACTACAGTACAAACAATTCCCAATTTCTTCTATTCATAAGAATGCAATTAGTGCTGGGGTTGTTGCAGAAGCGGCAGGAAGACAGGGGAAGTTTTTCGAGATGGGAGATATATTGTATGAAAAGCAGCTAGAATGGCAGAATGAGCCAAAACCTCAAGAAAAATTCCTTGAATATGCAAAGTCTATAAAACTTGATTTGGATAAATTCAAAACAGATATTGAAGACGAGGCCTTGAAAGATAGAATTGAGACAATGCGCGCAGAAGGTATCAAGAGTGGAGTGAATTCAACTCCGACGTTTTTTATTAATGGTAAAAAGATTACCGAAAATCCAAAGGATTTGTCTGAGTTTCAAAAACTTATTGAAGAAGCACTAAAGGGAAGAGCTGCTCAAATACAAGTTTCTCCAAGTGTAAGTAGTGCTCCAACAACGCCAGTGCAACAACCAAGCGATAAAACTTTGCAATTTCAGCCTTAGGAAAAATAAATATGCAGCAATTAGTTTCGAGTTTTACTAATATACTTTCAGCCCTCACCCTTTTAGGTCAGGGATTGTTTGTCGTGCTCCTTTTTACTTTACTGGTAACACACTTGGCTCCAAAGAAGAAGAATAATTTTATAAAATTAAGAAAACTAGTAACTGATAATTACATTGCCATTGTTTTTTTATTCGCAGTAGTCGCAACTGCGGGGAGCTTGTTTTACTCCGAAATAGCTGAGTATGTACCTTGTAAATTGTGTTGGTTGGAGCGGATATTTATGTATCCAATGAGCATTATTTCATTTATTGCGCTTCTAAAAAATGACCTCTCTGTTAAAAAATATTTATTGCCACTTTCTGTTATGGGATTTGTGATTGCCTTATATCATTCATTTATGCAAATGTTTCCAGAAGTATTAAGATGCTCTGAGGAATTGACAAAATGCAATGTGAAGAATTTTGCAGCATACGGGTATATAACAATTCCTGTAATGGCGGCAACAGTATTTGCAATAATAATTGTTACACTTCTGTTATCTTTGAATACGAAAAAGAATTAACTAACGAGAGAGTTTTACTTCAATAACGGGGATGGGATTGTTAAGCCTAACATCAGCACTTTTCATATTGATAGTAACCACTTCACCTTTTGCATTTAATCCCTGAACTTGCCACCATTGTCCAACCCGCTCTCCATTCATATCAGCCTGCAGATACCCCATTTTATTGTCTCCTAGCTCTTTTCCATATGTTGCTCCTGCAATCGGTTGTGCGCGTAGTTCTTTTGCAACATCAATGCCGGCTGCCTTTGCGTCTTCGAATGACAATTGATCCGCTGCCTCGTTTGGTTGTGTATACAAAATCATACTTTCGCCTTCTGTAACTGATTGTTGTATTCTATATTTCTGTGGAACACGGTTCTCGCCGTTTGTTAATCCATTGATGTTGTTGATTTCATTTCCGTCTCCATCAAGAGCTATCCCATGCGATATGGGTTTGCCATAATAAGGGCCAAAGTCTGTTGTATATTCTTGGTTATGAGATGCTTCTGGGAGACCTTTTGCTTCAGATTGGACAGTATTAAGGTAGCCTGCATTGTATGTTCCAGCGGTCGCGAGGGCAAGGCTGGCAATAGTTGATGCAGTCCTGCGCTTTGGAGTTCCAAAGAAAACGTTTTTTAATTTTTGTCCTATATTGGGGCGTTCATTCAGAACGGGATTACGAAGGGTGTTTTTCATCCTCCTTGCACCATCATCAAATGAGTCTACGGGCATAACAACATTATGATAAAAGAGTGGTAAGAGTGTCAAGTTCTTGTATAATTAAAGCATGGTTAATTTTGAATTAATTGTAAGGGCACTTATTATTAAAAATAAAAGAATACTTGTCTGCAAAACAGAAGGGCGTGGCTATTTCTTTCTTCCCGGGGGACATATTGAATTTTCAGAAACAATGCATAATGCACTGCATCGAGAGTTGTGGGAAGAGTTGGGTGTGAGACTTACAGCGGTACAATTTTTAGGAGGAGTTGAGAATCTTTTTGAGCAGGACGGTGTTAAAAAACACGAAGTTAGTTTTTTGTTTCATGCAGATATTGATACAGATGATGTCGTTTCAAAAGAGGCACATATCATGTTCTTTTGGATGAGCGAAGAAGAATTTATCAAGCAAAATATTGCTCCGCCTGCATTGAAGGATGCGATTGTTAAATGGATTGCTGACAGACAACCCTTTTTTATTGAAGAAGGAATAAATAGATAGTAGTGGGTAGGTTCTGTAACCCAAAACCTAAAACCCAAAACCTAGATATGGCTATTGCTCCTCCAAAAACACACAATTCTCGGCGTGGTGAAATTATTAGATTTCTCATCTTTAGAACAATAGGAAATTTTCTTATTCTTTTTACAATCTTTGGAATCTTAGCAACATTTGGACCAGCACTTTTTTATGAAGCTCAATACAAGGTAGCGCAGATTTTTCATATTCATTATTCAGTAGCATCAACAAAAGAGGATGGTCCAAGTGAATTGGGGAAGCTTTTAGTAAAAATGCGCGAGGAGCCACAAGCTCGCGAGAGCCTATTAGGTTCTATTATGAGAGGTGACACAGAAAAAGTACTTATTCCGGATTCGGCAAAATTCTCAGTGGTAATTCCAAAGATAGGGGCAAACGAGAAAGTACAGGAGAATGT
>CAZKYX010000009.1:7233-32586 GCA_964557125.1 uncultured Gammaproteobacteria bacterium | reverse complement strand
GATTTTGAAAGCGAATTAGAAAATTTAAGACAAACTCGTGAAGTAAATTTTCATACAAAACTTGCGGAGCAAAAAATAAAAAAAGATGAAGAGAGAGTTGAAAGAAAAGCAAAAATACTGCAACGTCATGATAGGTATGAAATGAGTGCTGTTCTGAAAAATGTATCTGAAGAGTTGGGAGATGATTTTCATGAAGATTTTGCCTCAAGAGAGCTGATTGAGGAGTTTTTAACGCGTCTTTTTGGACCAAAGAGAATATTTAATTCAGCGGTTCCAAGGCTTTCACATCTAAAAGGTATCGTCAAAGAGGTGACGGGACCACATAAGGTAAAATTTCGCGCTATGGATACGTTTCGATTAGTGAGAAAAGATATGGTGTTCGACTTGGGATTGCGGGGAAGTGTCTATGAAAACCAGAACGATGCAGTTAGAGATTATAGATTTCGAGAGCTTGTAATTGGAAATTCGGTACTTCCTGTTCTAAATCCCACAGGAACAAATCAAGAGTATCTAGCTGAGGTATTGCCTTTTCTTATTGGAATTGATATTCCTCTTCTCCAACAGACAGCACAGGAACAGCTCATAGAGTACGGAAGAAGAATTTCATAAGCGCTTGACATTTGAGCTTGGGTGGCAGACAATACAAGCAAGATACATATATGACACAGAATTCATTTACAATTGGCGAAGCTTTGAGAGTAGGTTGGGAAACAACCAAGAAAAATCTTGGATTTTTACTTGTCGTTTTTGTTATCGTATTTACCATTTCAATTTTCGTTGGGATTATCCAGCAGCAAGTAAAAGACTCTGTTGAGCTCTCACTAGCGATACGAATCCTAAATTACGTAGTGCAGCTTTTTGTTGGAATTGGACTTGCTTCAATATCCTTAAAACTCATTGACGGGAAAAAAGCTAGCTTTGAGGACTTATATTCTCATTACAATCTTGTTCTTAATTATGCGGTTGCCAGTATTTTATACGGACTCATTGTTCTTGCGGGATACATATTGCTCATAGTTCCCGGAATTGTCTGGACTATTAAATATCAGTTCTATTCATACTTTGTCGTTGATAAAGGTATGGGCCCGCTTGAGGCAATAAAAGCAAGTGGAAGGGCAACGCAGGGACACAAGATGCATTTGTTTGGTTTTAGTTGGGTGGCTTTGGGAGTTATGATATTAGGACTTATTGCAGTATTTGTTGGACTTTTGGTTGCTGTTCCTGTAGTAATGCTTGCAACTGCGTATATTTATCGCAGGCTTTCAGCATAATTAGGCAGCAAGACTTTCTCCCATATTTTGAAGTGCTTTTTTGTTGTATGTCATGGCTGAATGCGTTCCTCCCACCTCAATATTTTCCGAATCATCCCTTATGCTAAAGCTAGGACTAACAATTCTGTCTCGCTCCGAATAGTAATTAGTGACTTTTATTGCACTTGGAACATCTTTATAAAGATACGGCTTAAAAGATTGGAGTTCATCGCCTCGTGGATCAAGCCGCATCATAATTTCAGCCAGTCCTTTTACCGCTTCTGATGAAGCAGAGCCCTGCCCATTTCCAAAAACCTCTGGACTTACGGGTGAGCCGAAAGTGTATAGGTGGCTGACAGGTTCTACATCGATTTGCAGTTCCCCATTTTTATATTGTTCATGAAGATGCATAGTAGCGATAAAGCCAAGCATTCCGCCGGCACTGTGTCCTGCAACTCTTGCGCTTTTTCCAGTCCTATTCACAACACTCATAACCTTTTTTTCAATAACTTCAAGATTTTCCATTTGTATGAGATTTATCCCGATTGGAGCAAAATGCATCTGATGTCCACCGGACCTTTCAAGCCAGCGGCCAGTACCTGCCATGGTTAGATTGTTGGTTAGAAAGCCCGGTGCACCAATTAAGTCTTGTTTTTCTCTAGCTTTTGGAATTGATCTACCCATAAAAAAATTGGAATCACTCATAAATTGCGCGTATTGAAAGCTTGACTCTACAGCCTCCGCCCAAAGTGAAATTCCTGTCATCTGTTGCATTCTTATTGTTTCGTGAAAAGGCCGAGTTGGGGAATCGCCATAAGCGAGAAATTGGGGAGAATGGGAGGATTCAGTACCTCGACTCATATAATGATGCCTAACCAAATAGTAGTCTCAATTTTTTTCGGTGTCAATAGTAACCCATATTAATATTGCTATAGTTTGGTCTTATTTCTCATAGATTGTATGCATTGACCAGTATAAAGCCTTCTCTTAATATGAAATCAGCTTTAGTACTACCTCTAGGAAAAGTTCTACTACAACTTTTTCAAAAATGATTGTTGCCCCAATCAGTATTGTATTTCTTTTTAATTACTATGATTACTGCCCATTTACCTCTTCTATCTTTATTTTTCAAACTTCTTTTTTCTCGTAGAAAATCTTTTTCCAAATATCTTGAAACACACACAATTAGCGATGGCAGGTTTTTGATGTAGCCATGTGATTTCATTTTGGGGGGCTTGCCCTCCGAAGCTTAAGCGAAGGGGGGTGAAATAATAATGATAAACAAAAGAATAGCGATAAGTCTTATGTCAATTGCAGCATCCTTTGCCGTTATGGGAGGAGCCACATTTGCTTTCTTTTCAGATAACGAAACGAGTAGTAATAATGCCTTTTCAGCTGGAAGCTTAGAGATTTCATTGACAGACCAGAATGCAGATTCAGCATTTGTTAATGAAAACATTATTTCAAATTGGGCACCAGGTCAGGAAGCATTGGTTAATTTTGATGTTAAGAATACGGGTACACTCCCATTGCACCTAAAAGGTGCAGCTTCAGGAACCTGGGGTAATCCTGCTCTTGATGGTCAAAATATGGTACGAGTTATTGAGGTAGAACGTTGGAATGGGTCAGGATGGGAAACAATTGTCTCGAATTCATCTGGAATACTTGGAGACTTTTACTACACAGATACCGGTACAAGTGCTGGTAATTATTTTGTTGTAGCTCCAGACGAAAGAGCTCAATTTCAATTGACAGTTTTATTTGATGAAGATGCAGGAAATGATTTTGAAACTGGAGTCTTTACATCTTCCCTTAGTGTTGACGCAAAACAAGTTAATGCGCCAGCTTTCTAGCCGGTTTTCAGTAAATGGGTGGGGTTGTCTGCCTGATACCTCACCCGCTTGCTGGATTAAATATTGTTCGAGCGGAGTCGAGAACTGAATATTATTTCTCAATTTCACTCGAAGAATAGTTATAACTATTAACTATTAGCTATCAAAGTATGAAAGTTGTTAAGAAAGGAATTCATTTTACAAGAAAAACAATATATGTGTTACTGACTGTTTCAGTATTTTTTCTTTTGCCATTTGTAGTTATAACAATGGTCACTTCCAAAAGTGACATTCTGGCAGGAATGAAATCTTTTGTTGTTGTGAGTGGCTCAATGGAGCCCTCAATACCAACGGGGAGTATTATCTATACTCTAAAAAAAGACTTTTATTCACAAAATGAAGTCATCGCTTTTTCTACGCAGGGGAAAACAGTTACGCATAGAATAGTGGATATTTCGGGAATTGGTAACGAACTATACTATTCAACGAAAGGTGATGCAAACCGCGTAGCCGATGAAGCCATGGTAGTGCGTTCAGACGTTGTAGGTCAGACCGTTTTTTCAATTCCTTATATTGGGAGAATAGTTATGGCATTCAAAACTCCACAGGGCTTTTTGCTTGGGGTTATTTTCCCAGCAATATTATTCACAGCTGTGGAGCTTTGGAATATAAAGAGAGAAATTGAAAAAGATACTGAAAGGAAAGTCCTCGAAAGAATTGGAGCTATCACATGATAAGATTAATGTTGATAGGGTTTTTCTCAACTATGATAATAGGTATCCTTTCTTATCAAGTGGCGTACTCGTCTTTCCTTTTTTCAGCTGTTTCCCAAAACAATACATTTTCAACTTCCAGTGATTTTGGAAATCAAGAAGTGCCAGTGAGTACTCCAAGTGCAACTCCAACTCTGATACCAGCAAGTATTGTTATCAATGAAGTTTCACCGCTGGGTGGTAACAACGTGGAATGGGTAGAGTTGTTTAATCCCACCTCAAATCCTATAAGTGTAAACGGATGGGTAATAAAAGATGACACAATTCAAACAGACACCCTGCCAAATGTTTCAATACCAGCAGGAGGATATGCTATTCTTGTTTCGTCTGATACATTAGTAAATACGGCTACTCTTTCAGCTCTCATAATCCCGTTGGATACAACAGGCGTTGGCAATGGCTTGAATAATACAGGCGGAGATTCAGTTGAACTAAAAAATGGAACTGTTACCGTAGATGCAATGAATTATGGTGATGTGCATACATTCTTTAGCGGTACTTTAGCAATACCAACTGTCGGAAAAACAATATCAAGAAAACCAAACGGTATTGATACTAGTATAGTCGGTGACTGGACAACAAACACAACAGCAACAATAGGAGTTTCAAATTAATATGCAAAGACTGTTATTTTTAATTCTATCGGTTTTTATTTTGTTAGCAGGATTTCAATATGCAAAAGCTCATACGAATTGGTTTGACGCACCAACGGCTTTTGCTGTCGGAGAACTAACAGTAAATTGGGGAATAGCTGGGAGTGCCCCTATTTTTACTATTTCAAATGGGGCACCGGGGCAGGTTGAAAAAAGTACGGTTAGCATTAAAAATGCAGGAACAATTGAAAGACAAATTGGGATACGTGGTTTTAAATCAAATGAAAATAAGAATTTATCAGAAGTTTTGAATATCGTTATTTCAAGCGGAGGGGTAGATATTTATGGTGGTACTCAAGGCAAAAAAACACTGAGGGATTTTTTGACAGAATACGATAATTTGAATGGATTTAGTCTAGGAAATCTTTCACCATCATCAACAAAGACTTTTGATATTACCCTTATCTTTGATATGGCTTCTGGAAATGAATATCAGAATGCTACCGTTACTTTTGATTTATTTGTGGGTATCCAAACAAATATTCCTGCTGCATGTGAAGGAATGAGTCTTGAACCAAAAACAATTTTTGGAACAGAGAGTGCTGACAAGATTCAAGGAACAAGTAAGAATGATTTAATCATCACATTTAATGGAAATGATGTAATAGATTCAGGTGGTGGTAATGACTGTATCGTAACACTGGATGGCAACAAAACAATTGATGGAGGAAGTGGACAGGATAATATAAAAAGCCAAAACGGAAATTCAAAGATAAACGGCGGTAGCGGTAATGACACCATTAATTTTGGAACAGGTAATTCTACTGTTGTAGGGGGGAGTGGGGACGACACGATAACTGGCGGTGGAGGAAACAATGTATTGGGTGGTGGAAGCGGCAATGACAAACTCAACAATGGAAATTCTACTTCAGGTAAAGCAGATGGTGGCAGCGGGGTTGATGCCTGTACAGCAAAAACCAAGACCACCTGCGAAAAATAACATCCTCGGTGCCGTGCTATAATTGGTTCATGCGTATTCCTCAGGAACCTTCGAATCGATTCACTAAAAGAAAAGTAATTATTCTTCTTGTCACTTTTATTTTGCTTTCACTTATTGTGTATCTGTATGCTCAGTCACCTATTGCAAAGAATTTGCAGGGAGTGGTGCAGGGTGTATTTTCAAAACCGAAAGCATTCATTTACTCATTGAGACATTCTGAAGAAAAAGAATCAGATATTAAAAAGGAAAACAAAAAGCTTTCCGAAAAACTCGTGAATTACGAATTAATGAAAAGGGAGAATGATGCTCTCAAGAGTCAGTTTGATATTTCATCAGATTATTCACAGGGATTGGTTGGAGCAAAAATTGTTGGATTTTTGGGTGAAAGAGCTCTACCTACTGCCTTTGTAATTAACGCAGGAGAAGATCAAAAAATACAGAAAGGAATGCCGGTAATTTCTGATAAATACCTTGTTGGAAAAATTGAAAAGGTTAGCAAAAAATATTCAGTCGTAATAACTCCTCTAAATCCTAATTTCTCAACACTTGCAAAATTGCCAGAGACTGGTGCCCAAGGAATTTTGGTTGGTAGCGAGGAGTTTATGGTTTTTGATAGGGTCGTTATAACAGATAATTTAGAAGAAAATGGAATTATTGTGACAAAGGGTGAAGTAAAGGAAAACGGAATTGGAATATTGCCTGATATTATAATTGGGAAAATAAAATCTATTAGTAAAAATGAAACCTCCCCATTTCAAAGCGCACAAGTGCTTCCCATCATAAATTACTCACGTCTTTTAACAGTTTTTATAATTACAACTCCTTAAATGAAATTAACCAGTACATTATTGTCAGCAATGTTTTTTTCTCTTTTTTTTGAAAGTACTTTTTTTTCTTTCCCTCTTTTTTTTATTGTTTCTCTTTTATTAATTTACATAAAAAGAGATCTGATTTATTACATTGCAATTTTTGTTATGGGGTTGCTACTTGATATGATGCGCATGTCCCCACTTGGCATTACCCCTCTTTGCATCTTTGCGTCATATCTTCTGCTTTATGGGTATGAGAAGTATTTTGGTTCAAAAGATATACTCGTTGCTATTTTTATTGCAGTTATCGCTTGGTTTTTGTATAGTTATTTCTTACATTATTCGCTTCATCTGTTCTTATCAGCTATAGTAATAGGACTTGCCTGCTGGGGAGCCTATGTATTTATTCTCCGACGCAGATTTGCGTAGTAATTTATGAAAAAGGATGTGGGTCATGCCTTTTCGGATGGCATTTACGAAGAAAAAATCCGTAGACAAAAAAAGGAAGGAAGTATTGGAAAAAATGAGGTTGTACGAGTTCTCCCTTTGGTAATTCTGGTGCTCGTTTTTTTAGTTCTATTTCTTCGACTTTTTACACTCCAAGTAGTGAGGGCATCATATTATGCAAGATTATCTGATGAGAATAGAATTCGTACAGAACTTATAACCGCTCCCCGTGGAATAATACTCGACAGAAATGGACAAGCATTGGTTAGAAATACTCCAGCATTTGGAATATTGAAAGAAAATAAAATTGAGTGGTTAACAAAAGAGGAGGCGCTTAAGAGAATTTCAAACAATCAAAAAACATGGGCATTTCCTCAAAGAGAGTATTTATATAAAGATGTTTTTGCACATGCCCTAGGATACATCGGACAATTAAATAGTGAAGAAGTGTTACTGCCGGACTACAAAGATTATGGTATTTCAGATTTTACCGGAAGGATGGGACTTGAAGAGCAATACGAAAAATTCTTGCATGGAGAGAATGGAAAAGAACTATATGAAGTAAATGCAAAAGGGGAAAAAATTCGTCTTCTTGGAAAAGAAGAGGCACGCTCTGGGTACGTTATTAACACAACCCTTGATATTGATTTGCAAAAGGCATCCGCAGAAGCGATGAAAGACATACAAAAAGGGGCAGTAGTTGTGAGTGATCCCAGAAACGGAGAAATTTTAGCGCTATTTTCAAAACCTTCATTTGACCCGAATTTATTTACAAGGGAAGAGGAGTATGAGCCTGCTGGAGATTACAGTAACAAAGAGGAAATACTAACTGATAACGACAATCAACCTCTACTTAATAGAGCAATTGGCGGGGTATATCCCCCAGGTTCTACATTCAAGATTGTGACAGCAATTGCAGCACTTAAAGACAATGCAATTGAGCCTGATACAGAATTTGAAGATACTGGAGTTATTGAAATTGGTGGTTCAACATTTGGAACATGGAATTACTTGGAGCATGGAAGAAAAGAGGGAAGTATGAATGTAACAACGGCTCTCAAGCGCTCGAATGATATCTTCTTTTATCACGCAGGGATGAAAGCGGGGGTTGATACTATTGATGCATGGGCACGCAATCTAGGGCTTGGGGAAATGTCTGGAATTGATATTCCAGGCGAAGTGAAGGGGACAATACCAAATCCAACATGGAAGGAAAAGACGCTCAACGAGCAGTGGTATTTGGGAGATACTATCAATATGAGCATAGGGCAAGGGTATCTTGAAGTAACTCCCTTGCAAGTGAATCGCTACACACAGGTTGTGGCATCAAACGGAGAATTATATAGACCTCATATCATAAAAGGAGCGGATAAGCTTTTGAAAAAAGATATTATTTCTGACAATGAAATCCAAGCCATCAAAGAAGGTATGAGACAGGCATGTGAAACAGGGGGAACAGGGTATCCTTTATTTAACTTTAAAGTTCAAAATTCAAAGTTAAAAATTGATGAATTGGATTATGTAAAAGACGCTTCGGCTGGTGCGAATATGGTACACGTTGCAATGGGCTGCAAGACAGGAACTTCAGAAGCGCACGGATATGATGCAAAGTCACACGCGTGGTTTACGGTTTTTGCACCATTCTATAACCCAGAAATTGTAATAACCGTACTTGCGGAAAATGCAGGACAAGGGTCTGATATTGCTGCTCCCGTTGCAAGGGATATCATGAAAAAATATTTTGAGAGGAAGTAGTAACGCTAGTTGGTCATCCTACTTGCCCGACTCTGGAGGGAGAGTAGCGCAACCTCACTCCCGATGTGAGGGTGGGGGGTTTTGATTTTCTTCCATTTCGATTTCGCTCAATGCGATCACAATAATAGTATTTCAGATAGGACGAGGTTTACAAGAAGATTAGATCCTGAAATATATTCAGGATGACGATTTTACCGTATGCTTATTGAGCCACTTTGCAATTTCTTCAATTTCGGGTTTTTGGTTTTCAATCCAAAGTGCACATTCCACTACTTCCTTTTGTTCTGCAACAAATTTATATCCATTTATTTCCAAAAAAGTCATAGCAGAAAACATTGCAGTTCTTTTATTACCGTCAACAAATTGATGATTTAGGAGAAGTGAATGGACGAGAGCAGCCCCTTTTAAGAATATAGTAGGATATAATTCTTCTCTTGCGTATGTGGCTTGAGGTTTTCCAACTGCTGATTCTAATAACCCAAAATCACGAAGACCATGCGAGCCACCGTAATTATCAATTGCAAAATTATGTAATAGCAAGATGTCTTGCGATGTGAGGTATTTCATAAAGAGGTAAATAGCTATTTTTTCGCAAGTTCAGCAAAAGCTTTGCCATAGCGTTTCATAAGACTTTTTGCTACCTCATAAACCTCTTTATCTACAACAGCATCAACCATTTCTTGGGGGTTGAAGTCTACTATTAAACGTTTTTTTGAGGAGTCAAACTTCACTTTTGCCATATCAACATCTCCCACCTGTTTCAAAATTTCTTTTGAAATAGTGAGTGCTTTTGAATTCCCAACTGTAATTAATTTTTGCATCATATACTAACGATGTTATAACAATGTATATCGCTTGTCAAGCCGAAGTAAAAAATTATTCACGAATTTGTAAGAGGAGGGAGTGATTATTTGGTCTTATTTACTTATTGATTGTAGCTCTTCGCGTGATTTGTTTAGAGCTATTAATTCTTCAACTTTCTCTCGAAGACCGTATGATCTGGTAATTTTGAGTGTCGGAATCATGCCTCTTCTTGCTTGATCAACTAGCATGCTCATTTCCTCTTTTGTATAGTTTTTGTTTGATCCTTTAATAACTCCATCGAGTTGGTTGATTGCAAACATCAAATTTTCCCATGTATCCGTTTTCTTAATTGGTGGATTGAGTGAGTCGAGCTGTTCGGGAGTAGCTGTTTTTGTGTTGCGACTACTATCAATTATTTTTATTTTTGCTCCCTCGTTTCCAACTATAAACCACCCGTCTTCTATTCGGCCGTCAGACCTTTTTACTTTTACCATTGTGCCAAGGGTGAGTCTGTATTTTTCTTGTTGGTTCTTAATAATTTCTGGACTTAGAGTAGGCGCTTTTTTTGCTACTGATTCGCTAGATGTGTTGGCTATCTCTACAACAAGCGCAGTCTGATCATCCATTTTCCGTCCGGAAAGAGAAAATTCACGCGCTTTTTTAACAAGTGCATTTGCTGCTTCGGTTGGGTTACCTTTTTTTTCCGTGAGAGCTTTATAAAATTCTTCCTCAAGATTTTCGCTCATCGCATCGGGAATTCCATCAGAAAGGGTGATGATCTGGTCTCCTGCAAGGATGTCAAAAACACCCATTCTTGGCTCAATATCTTCTAGTCCTATGGCTTGTGTAAGAATATTTCCGTGTCCTTCATGAGCAAGATCGTCATCAACTGTAAGCTTTGTCAGTCTTCCTTTTCTAAATATATACATACTACTGTCCCCGACATTTCCTACAACTAGTTTTTTTTCTCCCTTTTGTCCCTCCCAAATCATGCCAATTGAAGCAGTCGTTCCCATACCTTTTTCACCGATGGATTTCGTCTTTACCGCTTCATGTGCTTTAAGAAGTGCACTTTTTATGAGGCCTTCGGTTTGTGCAAGGGTAAGATGTGGGTCAACATTTCCATTTTCGATGTGATTTTTTACTGTGTGAAGAGCGGTTGATGATGCGTCAGCTCCACCTTCGTGCCCACCCATTCCGTCAAATACTGCAAAAACTTTAAGAGGTGATTTGCTATCTGATGACATATACGCTGCATCTTCATTCTCAGAGTGTTTTGTGCTGGCAATAGTTGCAGCACCCATTTTTATTTCTGGATTTTGAGTCCTTTCAATGTGGGTAAAGCTTTCGGGATTGTTATTCATGTCATTTTCTCAGTATTTCAACTTCGTCTGTATCTGTCAAGGTAGAAACTTAAGTGTTGCAATTATTTTTTCAAGTAAAGCTTCGTTGGCTGTAATGAGAATGGGTTCATCTGTGAGAAGAGAGAAGTTGTAGATATAATTTTCGTTTTTAAATAAGTAATACTCAAAGTACGCTTTTTGCTCTTGCTCATCTCTGTTGGTTAGTTTTATTCCTTTTACGTCTTTTAGTATAACTGGTTGTTGTGTTAGGTCTTTTGTTTCTGAAAGATTTCCTTTTTTGAGAAATTCCTTGATGCTTCCTTCAAATTTATATGCCTTTGCTTCAAAGATAACATTGTAGGAATTCGGGGTTTTTTTCAATTCGAGTGCTTTACTCTTGTTATCTGATGCATCCACCATAGAATCATATGCATCTGAGTTGCTGGTAACATTGAAATTACTTAAAAGTCCCTCCGGATACTTGAAAGAGAAGTGCAGGGAGGCATTTTCATAGAGCTTCCAGTGAGTAGTTTCTGATTTTTTTTCGGGTGGAATTGTCACGGTTTTGGGCCTGTTTAGAAAGAAGACAATGGCTAGAAGTAGGGTCAAAACGATGCAGAGGAGCGCAATCCACCTGAGTTGTACTCTTCTAATTTTCTCCAATACTTTACCCACAATTTATAATATCGAGTAATGAGGTGCGGCGTCAAGGTAGCCTCAAACAGCCTCAAAATCATACTGCATTTGAAGCTAGTGATGTAAGCTCAGCTATTCAACAACCTATAAGTGTCAACAGTTTAGCCTCAGAAAGAATCAATCGAGCATTAAGATTAGGTTCAAATAGGTTCAAAACTAGCTACAACCAACAACCTAAAACCCATAACCTGATGTATGCCTTAGGCGCTAAGCTGAAAGCGTGCAGACGCAGGACTAATTTCCTTACGGAAATTAGTCCTATAGTTTGACATTTGATCAATTTTCTGCTATAATTTCATGTTTTTGAATCTATAGAAAGAAATTGCTTTTTTCTACAAAGATTTAAAAGTTCTTTAAAAAACGGAAATATAGGTTGCGGCAAGAATGATTGTGAGGGTTTCTCATTGTTGTTCTCGCCGCAATCTTAAGGAAAAAGAGAATGCGGTAGATTTTGTTGGAGTAAGTTACTCGTGAAATCGCACATGGCAAACAACATCCTCAAGCTCACCGGAGCGACAGTTTACGACGAGGCTTGCGATTCGCCGGCCTACAGCAAGTGCATGTTCCTTGTCCATGGCTTTACCGCCAATGGAATGGATGTGCTTCTGCCTGTCATGAGTCAGGATGAGCTGCGCAGCAACATCGAAAAGATGCGCACTTTCAACACCAAGCTCGCCAGCATTCACATCGTTGCAAAGGACCGATTGAGCGTCATTGCTAACGCAATGCTTGGTGATTTGTCCGCCGACGCGCAGGGAAATGCAGATCACGCTTTCCCAACGGAACACGTTGACATCGTCATCGCTGACCTCGTGAAGAAGTCAGTTGAGGTTGATGAGACAGACAGCACACAGATCGTGTGGTACTTGGCTCTCAATGGCAGCCGTCGTGAAGTTCATAACACAAAGCCAAAGAGCTACATGAAGGTCATCGGGCAGATGTACGCCAAGCGCGCAGACATCTTCCGGACTCTCAACACCTTACGAGGTTTGAGGCATTCTGAAGCACTTGACCTTGATTTGTTCAAGGAGCAACTGACCACAGAACCCCTTGCGACAAGCATCAAAACGATTCTGGGACCGGACTTCCGGTATGACGACCTCATCGGGGACACGCTCAATGAGCGTGCTCATGATTTGACTCGTCGGGTCACAAAGGTGGTGATAGAGCGTCTCGCAGAGAACCCGTTTGGTTCGCTTCTCTCCGCCCTCATGGGCGGCAAGGGCATTCTGGACGATCTCGGTGGTGACCTGTTTGGTGCGGATCTCGATGACTTCGGTCATGGGAAGCCACGCCAGAATCGCGATGAAGCTCCAGTGAGTGACTTCGCGAAAGCCTTCGCTGATGCGTTTAAAAACGCAAACGGTGGAAGGAGTCCGTACGACCGTTCGGTATTCGACCGTTCGGAACTTGACCGGCCTCTCGATGAGATGCCTGCCTTCAGGCGCACTGAGCCCGCTTGGGCTTCTTCTATCGGGAGGTAGTCTTTTTTCTTAGTTTTCCGTCTTTCCCGTTGGTGGGTAGCACCACCAACGGGATTATTCCCAGCCCATAACGAAAAATCTTTCAGAGATCGCCACGTTAGCTACCGCAACCTCGCGATGACGTTGTATTTCTAATTCGTAAATTTGAAAGAGGTGACTGTAGAATCAAATTCATCCTTATACATTACGTCTTGATAAGAGAATTCGTACATATTTTCATTTTTATTTAGTACAACTGAAATACATTCACCACCGGCACACTTCGTGTGTTTTACTTCTTCAGCAGCAATTTTGTCAACCTGAATACTTTTATTTGATACAATTTCATTTTTCTTAAGCCCTAAAAAAGTTTCTGCTTTCGTTGTTTTTGGTATATTTTCGGTAATTTTAAGTTTTACATGAGGTTTGAATACTACTTCTCCTTTTGAATTTTGGTTTGTAGCATAATTACCAAATTCAATAACAGTTACTTTTGATTTCGAGCTTTCTGAAGTATGGAATTCGGTTCTTAATGCGGAAGAATAGTTGAGAACAAAATTGTAAGTTGTATTTGTTAATTTAGTTTCTGCTGGCGTTGGTTGAATTGGGGTTGCGCTCTTTTGGGACTGTCCTAGTGATAGGGTGTCATCAAATGCTACAAAGGAAAAGGTAAGGAAAGAAATGAGTAGAAGAATGCCAGCAACAAAAGCAAATAGTAAGCTATTTTTGTTTTTCATTAGTTGTTCCTCAAGCGTTGTATTTGTAGCGGACATATATTAAGTATTGCACTGAAAAAGGATGTGTGTCAAATGATACTATTAGTAGATGGATACCTACGCTCTTGCCTTCTCAGTCTCAAATTTAGGTCCGAAAAGTTTTCATAAGCTCCTTAACAAATTTGGAAATTCTGAAAAGGCATGGATGGGAGACGAATTTGGGTATTTCGACGTAGGGATTAAAGGTGTTGCTTATAGTAAATTTGACAAATTCAGAAAGTCATTTGATATTGATAATTATGCTTTAAAACTTGAAAAAGCAAAGGTTACTTTTGTTGCATTTACGGATAGACAATATCCCAAGCGTTTGAAAAAATTAGAAAATCCTCCGATAGGACTTTATTGTAAGGGAGATTTAAAGTTATTAGATCCTTCGCGATCGCTTAGGATGACAAGATTAGCAGTAGTGGGGACAAGGCGCATTACTGAGTATGGGAAGAGTGTGACTGGGGGCATAGTTGAGGAACTGGTAAAAAATAATGTCGTTATTGTTAGCGGTCTTGCATTGGGAGTAGATGCCAAGGCTCACAGAACAGCTCTGGAAAATAAGGGTCTTACCATTGCAGTTCTTGCATGCGGCGTCGACTGTTGTCTACCTTCCGAGAATTATAGTTTGTATTGCAATATATTAGATAACGAAGGTTTGGTACTAAGCGAATACTCACTATTACAGCCGCCTAATAAAGGAACTTTTTTGGCGCGCAATAGAATAATTGCGGCACTGTCAGACGGAGTATTGGTAACAGAGGCAGCCGAAGATAGTGGATCGCTTGTGACGGCAGAGTGGGGTTTTAAATTAGGGAAAAAAGTCTTTGCAGTTCCGGGACAAATAACATCCAAGATGTCAGATGGAGGTTTGAAATTACTCAAGCAAGGGGCTACGCTCGTAACTGAAGTACGAGACATACTTGATGAATTCGAAATCCTAAGTTCGAAATCCGAAACAAATTTTAAATCAATAGTTAAGAAATTAAATCTTTCAAAAGAAGAAGGAAGAATAGTCAAGCTTTTGGAAAATGAATCACTTACAATTGATGAGATTTCGAAAATATTAGAATTTCCATCAGCACAATTACTAATATTATTAAGCAGATTGGAATTATTGGGAATTATTGATTCAGGGAATGGTATGTGGAAAATGAGAGCTAATCAACTCTAGTTTAGCTTATTCCTGTTTTTATGAATGGGATAATAGCGTAAGTTTTTCTGTTGCCATCTGCGACGAGAGGAAGGACGACTTTAAACTGTTCTATAAGATGGGAAGAAGTGGCCTGATCAGGGTCAAAGATAATGGTCATTTTGCGTCTCAAAGCATCAAGTCCAAGTGCGATTGACGAAGATAAGGAGTTTTTTGTCTTTTTGTCTTCTAGGTATTGCAAGAATTCACTAGTGCTCCATTTGTCCCAAGGCAGGTTGGGTAGATCTGACCAATCAATTTCTTGAAGCACAGACCAGTCATCATCAGCAAGTCTTTCGTCTCTTATTATTTCCTGCATAACAACTGGAACCGGTGCCTTTGCGAAATCGTCCTTATTGGCACAAGGGTAACTTTTTGAGCGGTCAAAAACCCGTCCGTCACGTCTGTTATTTCGTACAAGATTAGAAGCAAGTTCTATATGTGAGGGTAGATTTTTTTCGTCGCCTGAAAATACTACAAACATAGGAATCTGATAAGGAGGATACCCTCCTTCAGACACTTTTATGCCTTCCTCTTCATGTTCTCCGTATTGATATTCTGAGTGTGTATGGTCTCCGTGTTTGTGGGTTGCTGAGTATTCAATTTTGATATTGTGAAGATATCCATTAAAGGCATTTGTAAGCAATAGCATTACGCGTTCTTCGACCTCATCAGCCTTTTCAGGCGCATTCAGTTCGGGAAATACATCCATAACTTTTTCCTCTATGTGCGGTATCACTTCATCTTTCATTGCATTAATCGATTTCCAAAATGACCTTGCACTTGCTGAGTAATTAGATTTCCAATCAATAACAAATTCATTTTTCCGAAACGCACGTGCTATCACTTCTTGTCGGGAAAGGTCTTCAGTGGATATGATTACTCCTTCTCGTGTGAGTTTTTGTAGTTCGTTTTCACAAAAATCGTTAGATGCAAGAGCCTTTTCTTTTTCAAGTCCCATATACATATATCCACTGTGAGGGTCAAAACTAGTTTGTATAAATACCGCTTTGTCTTTTTTATCCTTTTTTTGCAAATATTTTTTCGTTGCAGATATTAATTCTCTTTTATGTAGCACATCACTTTTTAGACCGGAGTCTTCCGGTTTTTCTCCACGTGCTTGTTCTTCTGCCATTCTTGCCGCACAGCCAACATGACTATCAAATACCTCTGCAATTTTGTTACCTTTATCAATTACATTGTCAAGGAGTCTTCCAAATAGTGAATTTCTTCTTAATGTAAATTGTCCGTCAGTGCTTCTCACGAATTCTTTCAAGTTGCCAGCCGGTACTCGAAGCGATTTACCAATTTCGGCTGAAGCACCATTCGTATGAATAGGTTTAACGCGGCCATCCATGCACTGGACAAAAAGAGTTCTCATGGGAAATCCTGTATTTTCGTTTACAATCATATCCTTATATGCATCAGATATGATTTCTTCTCCCCTCATATTTCTATCTATAACAAAAGAAGGATAAAAGTGTCGTATGAATTTATAGTCTTCAGGTTTGCGTCTGCGTTCTTTTGGAAGCCTGCTATTATATTCTTCTAAAACATCAACAAAACTTTGGATTTGGCTATTGATTATTTCAGGAAGTAGTTGCTCATTTTTTGAAGAATCAAGAATTTCCTGCGATTTAATAATCGCTTCATATTTTGCAGTTCCATCACCATTTTGTATGTATGGTTGGGTCATGTCAATTTCTTCTTTGGGGTTTAATATCATATCTGATTGTGTCCCATATCGTGTTTCTGTAATAGACATAAATGAGTTGAAATGCTTATTTGCACAATTGAAAATTATAGTCCTGAACTCAATCATTTGCAAGCACAAAAAAGTATTAGTAAATCTCTTGACGGTGAGCCTAATTTGTGGTAAACTACTCGATATCCAAAGACAGTGAGTTTAATCAGCGTTTAGATTTTAGGGTTTAGCGTTTAGTTAATTAAACAAGAAGGCTCACCGAGGAACATATTAGTTTAAAATTAAAAGTTTTAAGTTAAAAGTTCAAGCGCTTTGGAAGAGGCGTTTTTTTTTGGAAAGAAGTTCGTCATTGCGAGCGAAGCACAGCAATCCATTTTTGATTGCTTCGTCGTTTTTCTCCTCGCAAAGACAAAAAAACATACATATGGCATCACAAAAAAACATACAGTCACTATCTGAAATCAAGGAGAAGCTTGAGAAGGCTCAAGCTGTATTTTTAGTTGACTACACAGGGCTAACTCATCAGCAGCTCGAGGAAATGAGACGAGAATTGGATAATGCAAAAGCAGAAATAGCAATTCTTAAGAATACCTTAGTTAATATCGCTTTTCAGGAAAAAAAGATTGACGCAGCAGAGCAGTTAAAGGGACCACACGCAGTCCTTTTTGCCTACGAGGACCCGATTTCAGTAGCAAAAATCCTTGTTGCCTTTAACAAGAAATATCAACTTCCCGTTATTAAATTTGGAGTATTTGAGAACAATATTATTGACGAAGGAAAAATAACAACACTTTCAACCATCCCACCAAAGGAAGTTCTTATCGCAAAACTTTTGGGTCTTTTGAACTCTCCAATTACGAGTCTCGTCTACGATTTGAATTTCAATATCCAAAAATTAGCACAATTACTCAAAGCAATTGAAGAAAAGCAAAAGAGCTTAGTGAATAGCTAAATGGTTGAATGGCTAAATAGCTATTTAACTATTTTAACCATGTAACTATTTTTTTACGAAAGGAGGAAACTATGGCAAAAAGTACAAATGAAGATTTACTAAAAGCAATTGAAGAAATGTCTGTGCTTGAACTTTCAGAGCTTGTAAAAGCATTGGAAGAAAAGTTTGGCGTTACAGCAGCAGCACCTATGATGGCAGCGGCTCCAGCAGGAGCAGCAGCAGGAGGAGCAGATGCAGGTGAGCCAGCTGAAGAGCAGACTATCTTTAATGTTGTCATTACGGCATCTGGAGCTAACAAATTAGGCGTCATCAAGACATTGCGAGAATTAGCCCCAACATTGGGACTTAAAGAAGCAAAGGATCTTGTCGATGCTGCTCCAAAAGAGGTATTGACTCAAGTTAATAAAAAGACTGCAGATGAAGCTAAGGAAAAACTTACAGCAGCAGGAGCTACTGTAGAACTTAAATAGTTTTATCATTGGTTTTCAAAAGATCCGCCTTATAGGCGGATTTTTTGTGGTCTTTTTGCGAATGAATTCTAAAGAAAACAGCCGATAAGCCTGGCACTCAGCAGGCTTCGTTCGGCTTTATTTCGTCGCAAGCTCCTCATATGAGGCTAAAGAGAAATTAACAGCTGCGGGAGCAACCGTTGAGTTGAAATAAGCAGAGCTTGCAACTAAACGTTGTAATTCTTATTTCTTTTAACAAAAAAGCTCCCTAAATGGGAGCTTTTTATGGTAAAAATTGTGTGTATCACTAATACTTTCCTTCCGGGGAAAGTATTCAAAGCCTCTCGACATGTTACGCTCCGAGTATTCAAAGTTCAAAATTGTGCTAAAAAAGAAAAGAACCTCATATGCAAGCGGTGCGTATTCGACTTTTCTTTTTCTTGACGCCCAAATTTTCGCTTTTCAAACGCTCCGCGTAAAAATGTCGATTCATCAGTAAAAATGAAATATTAAATTGTTTGTTTTTTATGGCAATTTTCTTCATTGCATTATTCTGAGTAGTTGCATATAATTTTTTCAATGAGTATTGAAAGATCAGTTTTTGCAGGAATGTCCACAGAAAAATTCGTAGAACACCTTAAGATTTACGGATTACAGCCCACAGAGGAAGAGTCTATGTCGCTCGCAATTCCACAATCCCCAAAATTGAGCGAGAGCATAGCGCATACAGTTTTGGAAATTACCGGACAAAAATTTGGCGATGCAGTAGGCGAAACATCAGCAAAATAATTATTTCTTTTTATAGTCACTTTGCAATTCTTAAATTCTTTGATATACTATTTTTAATTAAATAAATCAGGAGTGAGGTGTAGCTCGCGTCAAACGCGACGCAGGAATTGGCCTGTTAATCCCTCCAGCAACCTGCATATGCAAGGTGCTAAGCCCAACCCGTAAGGGAAGGATTCGTCTTCATCGGCTTTTTGCCAATGAAGGAAACATATATGAAACCTCTCTTTCGGAGAGGTTTTTTCTTATGGCACGAAGAACGAAAGTGGTGAGTGGCTGAAGGCAGATTTTGCGTAAGCAAAAAGATGACTTATTTTTATGTAAGACATATATGAAAAAAGAAGCATTTATTTACGGAATACAACCGCACTCAAATGAGCTAGAGAATGCTAATAGGGGTGTTGAGAAGGGGAGAACCTCAGAGTACGAGCTTGCGTTCGTGCAACAAAGGGAAAGAGGTTTTTTCTTAAAGCTTCAGGAAGAAAACAAGTTTTCATTTATTGAGGACGGCAAGTATAACTGGAATGATATTTTTAGGCCAATTATAGAATCGTCTAAAGGAATAGAAAGTGGCGAGTTGAAAAGGTGGTTTGAGACAAATAGTTTTTACAGAACTCCTGTGATAAAAGAAAAACCGAAGCTTAAAGTAGATGAATTTGCGCACTACATTCCTTTTGTTGGTGAATGCAGTCAAAAAATTACATTGCCATCTCCCTACACGTTTGCAAAATTAAGCCAAGATGCATCATGCTCGTTTGGTCAAACACTTGAAACAGTAACAGAACTAATAAGTACTGTCGTTGATTATGTTGATTCCAAGTCAAACGTAAAAGCAATACAGCTAAATGAGCCATATGCTGCCCATTTCGGATTACAAGAAGGTGAGGAATACCTTTTCGAAAGAGCCCTAAGAGAAGTTTCACAAAAATTAAACGCAGATACAAAACTTTTTGTGCATTTTTATTTTGGGGATGGTGCGCCACTTCTCAGAAGACTTGAGGAAAAGGATTTACGAATCAATGCCTTTGGAGTTGATTTTGAAAGAACAAATTATGAAGATTTACCTACGAATACTTCAAGAGACCTGATTGCTGGTGTTGTTGATTCTGAGAATTCACAAATTGAAGAAGCTTCAGAATTAAATAAATTAATTGATGGAATTAGTAGAAGCTCGAATCCATCAATTCTTTATCTGACACACAATGCTGATATGGAATTTGATTCAGTCCAGATTTCAGAAAAGAAAATCAAAGTTTTAGGAAAGTTATTATAACCATGAAAGAACAATACATTACACACGAAGTAGGAAGCCTTGCAAAACCTGAATGGAGAGTTAAAGCAATTGCAGGTAAGCAAATCAATGACCTTGATATCCATTTGGCTAAAGCGTGGGGAAATAGACTTGATGTCGATTCCTCATCATTGGTTGATGTTTTGCAACACGCAAAAACTTTACAAACCGGTCAAAAACTGTCTACACTTGAGCGAAAATTAATACGAGACAGTGCTGCAATATATGCAATAAGACTGCAAGAAAAAGCTGGGCTTGATGTTGTGTATGATGGTGAACAGGACCGTGTGGAGATGTACGAGCATGCTGTAAAAAATTCTAACGGGTTTGAATTCCGGGGTTCTGTTAGAGCATTTGACAATAGGTATTATTCAAAAGCTGCAATTGTTGGTACTCCATCAATTGATAAGCCATGGCACACTGCAGAATTTGAAAGACTGCAGACAATAACTGACCATGCAATAAAGGTTCCTATAACTGGAGCTTATACTATCGCTGCATGGTCTTATGACGAAAAATATAGAAAGGGCAAATCCTTGGGAACTCAAGAAGGGAAGGATGCAAATAAAACTGCTCGTGAGGAATTTGTATTTGATGTTGCGAGAAATTTAATACGTCCGAATGTGGCGTCTCTTATTGAAAAAGGTGCGAAATGGATACAAATAGATGAGCCTGCTGCAACAACCGTTCATTCTGAAGTTCCGCTTTTTGTGAAGTCTTTTAACGAATCAATAAAGGGGCTATCGGGTGCTGAGTTTAGTGTTCATATTTGTTATTCCGACTATTCACTTTTGTTTCCATATATCCAAGAAATGGAAAACTGCGCACAGTATTCTTTAGAGCTTGCCAACAAAGACTCTGTTCGGCTTGGAACAAAAGATGAAGATAGGCCTGGGTATAATATTCTCAAATTGTTCAATGACTATAATGTGAGTGGGCGAATTGGACTGGGAGTTACTGATATCCATTCTGATTTTGATGAACCAGCAGAACTTGTGAGAGACAGAATAGTATATGCATCAAGTATTCTGGGTCCACAGCGAATTAACCCATCTCCTGACTGTGGGCTCAGGACTCGCACATGGGAGGTAGCATCTAAAAAAATGGAACGGGCAGTGCAAGGTGCACGACTAGCAGAGTAAAGATTGTAAATTTAGATTCAATTTGGTAAAATATACGTCTATGGCAATGAAATGTGACAACTGTAATAAAGGAATTATGCATGGGAACAAAGTTTCTCACGCAAAAAACCGCTCAAAAAGAACCTTTAAGCCAAATCTTCACGAGAAGAAAGTGGTTTTTAATGGCCGTGCAATAAAGGCTAAGCTCTGTACAACTTGCATTAGAATGTTTAAAAGAGCTGCAACTATTCAAAAGGAATTATCTGCAACTACCCAAGTTATTGCAACTCCAACCGCATAATCCAATATTCAAGTAGATTCTGATTTTGTCTTTTCTGTTCTGCTGTAGTAGAATTCGTCATATGGAACGTGTACGTCAAGGTAATCCAATTGAAAAACCAAATCATACCAAGTCCTATATCATCGAAGAAATCCCACTCGAAACTTTGTTAGAAGTTAGAAAAGACTCCATCCTTTCTAAGGAAACCCCAATATCAATTTTTTCAGATTTAGGTCGAGACGTTGAGAAATTTGAAATCCTTTTTCATAAGCCACTTAAAAGGGACGAATTCACAAAGTTAATTCAAGACTTTACTGGTGTGAAGTTTCGCCCAAATTACCTTTCTGAGCTGTGGAGTGGATATGAGGGGGGGACAAATATATATAACAATACTGTTGCAGGGCTCGTGCAACTACTTCAAGGAGAGAATGCTTCAATGAGTGAGTATGGTCCCCAATTGGGTCAAATTCTTGAAAGTGAAGATGATTCAAGGTTCTTAACATCTGTTGTTAGGGGGATTAAAACGCATTCAGAAAGTTGGAGGTCTGTTGTTGCTGATGCGGACTTTGTTCAAAATTTAGCACGGATGACTATTATAAAGCACTCATCTTTAGATGGTTTTGACACAGAGGTGTCAGATTTTGTTAACGAATTTCCAGGAATTCCACGAATAGATAAGTCTCGTATACAGGGCCATACAAAGGAAGTAGTCACGTTTGAAAACTTCGCTCAGCAAAACAATCAGTTGCGCGCAGATTTTATATCAAGCGTGTTTGAGAAGAAGATAGGAAAAAATAAGAATCTTATGGTGTTTCAGAGGCAAATTGTGGATGGGATGGCAGGCATACGGTATACCTATAATCCAGAAGATTCTGAGCCAATTTACTTTGTTGGTGAACATGATTTAGTTGATATTGTTCAAGTAAAAAAAGACGAATTAATTGTCGCAAAAAATAGATTTTCTGCCAGTGTATCAATCGAAAATGATGGAAAAGTCAGTATTTTTCCAAAACAGAAAAATTTCATGATTCCGGTATTTTGCTTTCAAAACAAAAATGGTGAGAGAATGATCCGAATGAAAAGTGATGTTATGAATGTAAAAGAAACAATTAGTATTCCTTTTAAAAAGGGAAAAGTTAATATGTTTTATGATGTTGATGACGAGAATGTAAATCCGATGTCTGGTTTGTTAGTGATGTATGATTTATTATTGAGGGGACCACAAAGTCAGAAAGTACCGCCGGAGGCTTTTCCATATGTAGCCCTCAAAGAGGTAGACAGTCTTTTAAACAAGAAATTTTTTGAGAAGATTGAAAGAGTTACTGAATAATTTTTATTCAAATACGCCTAGCTTTTGAAGAAGTTCTTTGCCCTCTTCGCCAAATCCATTTATAAAATCTTGATAACTCATAGCATTTTTTCCCTCCACCTGAATTTTATTTTCAGGTAATAACTTGATTAATTTGTTGGAGAGTTTGGATTGCTTCGATTCACTCGCAATGACGGGATAGCGGAGCCACACTCCGGGCCAAGGAAAATAGGCGCGAATCATGTTTTGCAGGTTGTAGGCGCCGCCCAGAGGCTCTGCCCGGCGGGTTGTAGGTTGCCCTTCAAGAGGACTAGCTATTTCATAGCGGCGTAGGTTTTGGATATCAATCATCCCATCCTTTTTTTCAATGTGGTATGACCATGTTTCTTCTTCATGATTTTGCGGAGTTTCAGAAATTTCTTCGCCATTTTCGAGTTTTGCAATAATATCTTCAACCATTTCCGCCCCGATTTCAAAAAGAATTGAAAGCAAATCCTCAGTGGTTTCATTTCCTTGTAGAGTGTAAGGTTTTTGTGAAAGTATTGGCCCGTGGTCAAGCTCGCGATCTAATTTTATGAGTGTAACGCCTGTTATTGTATCGCCATTGAGTAGTGCGAATTGGATAGGAGAGGGACCCTTCCATTTTGGAAGAAGAGATGGGTGGATGTTGATGATGCCATGTGGAAAGAGAGAAATAATTTCGTCAGGAACAAGAGCGCCGTATGAAGCAAGGACGGCTATTTGGTGATTTGTTATTTGTGATTCGTTATTTGTTAATTCCTTTGAAGACCTTGCTGTGATTGTTTTGAGATTGTTTTCATTACAGAATTTGAGAAAAGGTGAATCCGGATTATTTTCGGTCGTAATAACGAGGTCCAAACCAAGTGGTAAAAGTTTTTTAACAACCGGTATGGTATACCACCCAGAACCGAAATATACTATTTTTTGTTTCATGTCAAAATGTCAATTTTTATTTTGAATTATTAATAAATTCTAATGCAACTTTTCCATTAATATTTCCAAGTCCTCGGGAATTGGATATATCTCTTAAAATAGATGTTGCATAGCGGTAGTGAGAACCAGGTATGTTTTCATGATTTAGGATTGATTTTGTTCTATTAACAAAAAAAGTAGGAAAATGATTGTCTGCAGATGTTGGTATTGTTTTTGTTCCGTCAAGTCCAACCATTATGGGTACAATGCTTCCGTGTTGTAGTTCCTTATATGAGAGTCCTTGAATTGAATTCTGCGCAAAAAAGTACAGTCGGGTGCTTGCAAACCTTTCAGTATTCGAGATCTTCTTAAGAGAGGACTTAACGGCGCTTATATTAACTCTTAGGACCCTTTTCGTTTCTATCTGTTCTTGTAAATCGTATGGAAGTAGCTTTACGAGTTCGTCACATGGTTGGTCAAGTTTTATTCCGCTAGTATTGACAACACCCCCACTTTCAAGCAGATGTGTAAAATCTTCTATTAAGATTTGCCGTAGATGCTCAGTGCGCTGTGATTTTTCAACAAATATTTGAGTATGTAAAAGTTCTTTCTGTCCCATAGTGAATGTATTATACAAGAATTTGTGTATAATAACAGGGATATGTCTATAGAAAAAAGACCAAGCGGACTAGAAACTGAAGTTCTCAAACAACAAAATAAAACTGTTCCTGAAAAAATTGCAGCCAGAAAAATTGAATATGTTGAGGAAAACCAAATCGTTAGTGCGGAAGTTTCTCAAACAACTTTTTCTTTTCTTAACGAAGCGAGTGTTAGGTACAATGATTTTGGTAAAGTATTTATACAATCATTTAGGGCAACAAGAAAAGACAAGTTACTTATAATTTCTGAAAAACTATCACCAAAAGACAGACTGGTTCAGGTGCGATATACACCTCTTGCAAGTGTTGAGAAGGCAATCCATATGGCGGATGATATAGCAGATAGCTATGATAGGAAGACAGGAAAAGAATCCCAATCAGTAACCATATATATAAAAATGTTAAGAGAGTTGTCTCTTGCTTTTCAGGATATGTCCGTAACTGAAGAAGAGTTTGTAAAAATGGCACAGGAAAAACTGGAAGAAGCTGAAAGTACCGGATATGGTGGCGCGCGATTGGAATGGAAAAACAGAGTATTTGAGGGAATCGTCAAAGCATTTCAGCGAGACAGAAAAAATAGACGGAATCGTGGCGTTTCGAGAATGAGAGCAGTCCACCTTTATCCAATAACAACAGAGGCAAGACTGAATAACGATAAAACCCACAATAAATATAGAAGCATTTCTTTTAAATTGAACGAAGAACGAGGGAGAAACAGAGATTGTTTTGCTGACGTGCTTGATTTAATGGCCGATGCAAGGTCTCTGGTGGGTCTAGAATTTTCGGACAAAAGAGACGAGATACTGAAATTTGTATATCAACATCTGGATAAATCTTCAATTAAATTTGCACCATATTCAACAGCTGCTGCGAAAGCAAGATTTTTATTATTGGCAAAAGAGGGTGATACTGAAAAACTCGCGAAGTACGTTGGGGAAGACGAAGCACAAGATTACAAAGACAGGAAAGAATTCAAAAAGATGGGTCAAGGAGATCAAAAAACAAGACTTGCAGAAGTTGGAGCGATACTTGAATTAGCATTGATAGAGGGAGATAATAACTTAACGGAAAGAAGTAGTGATTGGGCCTTTAGAGACTAGAGTTTTATTTCATCGAATTCATCTTCACCTTGCTCATTTTTGTGACTCTT
>CAZKYX010000009.1:0-7133 GCA_964557125.1 uncultured Gammaproteobacteria bacterium | reverse complement strand
TCTTCACCTTGCTCATTTTTGTGACTCTTATACAGTTTCTCCCCCTGACTTATTACATGAGTTGTAAATAAAATTCCATTCAGGTGATCCATTTCATGCTGGACAATAACGGCAGGAAATTCTGTAAAGTCTTTAGAATGTTCTACTCCAAACTCATCTTGCCATGAAAGAGTGAGTTCTTTTTTTCTGGTAACATTCCCCCAAATATTTGGAATTGATAGACATCCTTCAAGCAATTTACCTTTCGATTCTCCGGGTTTTCTATGTTCAATTTTTTCTGAATTAGTAGAAGTTGGAATTTCTTCCTCTTCAGAAACTTTATTGATAATTGGATTTATGTATGTTGTGACCTTTGCTTTTTCAGTCGGTTTCATTTGAAAAATCCTAAGAGACACACCAACCTGTGGGGCAGCAAGTCCCACACCGACAGGGTCAACCGTTGCCAAGAGTGTTTGTTCCATGTCTTTTATTAAGAGGTGAAGTTTTCGGTCAAATTTGATAACCGGTTCCGCTGTTTTAATGAGTACAGGATTAGGAGTTGTAATAATTTCACACATAGTTAAATGGCTAAAATAGCTACATAGTTTATCATTTTGGATTTGACCATTCAACCATATAATTATTTAACTATTGTAGTGTCTTAAGCAGTTCACTGGATTGGGTATCAGGTGAAACAACATTGGTTAGCGAATAATTGAGAACTTTTATTGCTTTTTGCTTATAATCTTCAGATTTTGCTGGGTCCGTTGTTTTTAAATCATCTGCCATTTGAGATAAGAATAATGCCTGTGCATAATATGCATCTCTATAGTTGCTTTTTATTTTTATTGTTTCATCAAGAACTGCAATTGCTTCATCTCTTTTGCCACCTTGGTCAAGCAAGAGGGCTTTGTTGTATAGGATTTTTGCGTCTGTTGGGGCAAGTGTTTGGGCTTTATTTATTGCATCTAAAGCATCGGGTAGTAGTGCGGGTTGTAGTTGTGCGAGTGAGAAGAGAACTCTCGTTCTTGCTTTGAAATATACAACATTGTTAGGGTTTTTCGCGACTACCTCATCGCTTAGTTCTTTTGCTCTTTGTCCAAGTTGGGCTGCTTGCGTGCCTTGTCCTTGCTGCGCTAGGAGCATGGTTAGCGTTGCAAGATTTGTTGAAAGTTCATTTTTATAAAGGTCTTCTCCTCCTCGCATTTTTACTGCTTGTTCTAAATATTGATTTGCTGTGACATATTCATCGACGTGGTTGTAATTGTAACCAAGTGCATACGCTTTATCTGCATACCAATAATTAACTAGAAAAATAAGACAGTAGAGTGTGAATATTCCAGAAGCCGTTATGCTCATAAGTTGTCCAGTTGAAAGTGTTGATGATGAGTATGAATCATCAGATTCATTACGAGGAATGGCAAAATACTTAACCTTTTGGGTTGAAGACTTATCAATTGCATACCAAAAGAGGGGAATAAGAAAGAAAAGCAAATTCACAATTACGACTGAAAATCCAAAGAAGTTAGAAATCATAATTGAAATAAATGCTCCGGTTAAAGCAAGAGGAAGGGGTGAGCCAATAGTTCCCTTTTTAAAATTATTGTAGAAATTTTTCCCTGAATAGAAAAGGAAGTATGCAATAAAAAGCATATAGGTACCAAATCCAAAGAGTCCTGTTGTCGCTAGATAATTCAAGAATTCATTGTGCGCTTTGTTATATAAAAAATCCCACTCAGAGACAAGATTGTGTGCAATTGGCCTGTTTTTGTAATAGGCAAATGCATACGTTTCAACACCACTCCCAAAGAGAGGACTTTTCTTAAATATTTCAATCGCTCCCTGCCACACGATAAGACGAATTTCGTTAGAACCCGTAATATTTGTTTCAAGAGCCGGACCAGCAGGCGCGACAGGTGCTGGAGCGCTAGCCGTGGGGTTTGTGCTCTTTGCAACTGGAGCACTTGCGTTGGTTCTGAGTGAAGAGAATGTGTACTTCTGAAGCCTTGGAATAGGGTTTCCAGCAAAAAATGTAACAACCAAGAACAGCACATTAATGATTAAAAGCGTTTGGAGACTTTTTTGGCGAATAGATTTTGAAATTGAGAAATTATTTTTTCTGAGAACAAGAACAGTAAATATAATAGTAAATAGAATATTGCCTCCCCAAAATCCTATAAAACCGCTTTGAGAAAGTGTCCAGCAGATGTCAGCATAAAAAAGCATACTGGTAAGAACATAAAATGTAAGAAGAAAAAAGTCTTTTGTAAATATTTTTTCACTTAATTTCTTAATGTTGGTAGCGGAATTTAAAGTCTTTGCAGCAATGATTGCATAAGAGGTTGAGATAAAGAGAAGAATAGCTAAGAATGCAGCAAGCCAGTTGGGTTGCCCAAGTGTTGAGAACATTCTGATTTTGGGTTGAAATGCATCAGTCCAACAACTCACATCAAATGTTCCTCGAAAGACAAGACACGTAGGGTCTTTTCCGAAATGCGAAGGGAGACCCCAGAGGGCAACAGCAATACCGGAGAGAAAGCTTACAAAAATCATTTTATAGCTTATGTTGCTTTCATCGTCCTTATCGCGTTTTAAAAAATTCGATGCAAAGGCATAGTATAAAAAGACGTAGGAAAGTGTTGATAGTAGTCCGCCATTAAATCGCGTGTAATATCCCCAGAAAGACGTGTGATGGTCAATTGAAAATATAGTTGAAATAATTTGCGAAAGTAAAAAGAGTAAAAGAGGAATATCAAAAGGGGTTCTTCGGATTTCAATTCTTTTAAGAAGAATCATTTTTGTTGTCCATAAGAAAAATATTAAGAGAGAAAAATAGAAGACAACCCACATCTTGTTAAATTCAAAAAGTTCGTTTGTTTTCGGATGCATTGCAAGTGGAACGAGGAAGAAAATACCATAAAATAAAATTTCGATGGTCTTATTAATTCGGCGGACTAGCTTTCCCATAGATTGAAAAAGTTTACCATAGCAGGTATGAACTAACAAGGGAAAACTTACGAATCATGAATCATGAATCATGAATCATGAATCTTGAATCTTGAATTATGAATTTTGACTTTTGAATATCTCATCGGTTGTTGGAGAGCATAAAAAAAGCAAAAGAAAAATAAAAAATTTTGCTTATGAAACATATGAGAAGGAGTTATTTCAACTTCTTGATAAGCAAGCACTTGCTTTAAAACGTTGAGTTTTGAGGAGAGCAAGTATATACTTGATGCATTCACAACTAGTATGTTTGATAGTATATTCAGTCTTTTCTCACACGATTTAGGTATTGATTTGGGTACCGCTAACACCCTTGTATTTATACGAGGGAAAGGTATCGCAATTCGCGAGCCATCGATTGTTGCGCGCCATGTAAGGAGTAAAAAAATAATAGCAATCGGAACAGAAGCCAAAAAAATGCTTGGCAAAACTCCTGCGTCTATTTCGGCAATTCGCCCACTAGAGCATGGTGTCATTTCAGATTTTGATGGCGCAACGTATATGCTTTCCTATTATATAAAGCAGGTACACGAAGCGGGGAGAAGAATTCCGATATTAGCACGTCCTCGTGTTGTTGTAGGAATACCTTCCGGTGTGACTGAGGTTGAGAGGCGTGCTGTTTGGGAAGCGGCCTTAACGGCAGGTGCAAGGGAGTGTTATCTCATTGAAGAGCCAATGGCTGCAGCAATTGGTGCTGGGGTCAGCGTATTTGAGCCAACTGGAGTTATGACTGTTGATATAGGTGGTGGCACCACAGAAATTGCGGTAATTTCTTTGGGTGGAATTGTGGTGAATCGTTCTCTAAAGGTTGCGGGGTATGATATGGACAAAGCCATCATTCATTATATTAGGCTTCGCCACGGTCTTGTGATTGGGGAAAAGACAGCTGAGGAGGTAAAGATAAAAATAGGAAGCGTATTTAGAAGTAATATAAAACCGAAAGGAAAAAGTGAAAAGGCAGAAACAAAAAAAGAAGAGGGGTTGATGCGAAAATGGAATGAAGTAGAGGAGGAGACGAGTGCAAATGTTGAGATTGTAAAAGAGTCAAAATCAGAAAGAGTGGCTCTCATACGAGGACGCGATATAGAATCAGGGCTTCCAAAGAGCCTTCGAATTAATGAAAGCGAAATACGGGAAGCCATTGGTGGAGTAATTTCTCAAATTGTAGATGGAGTGATGGAGGTTATTGAAGAGACACCGCCTGAGTTAACGAGTGATATTTTAGAACACGGAATATTGCTAACGGGTGGAGGATCACTCTTAAGAGGAATTGATGAATTAATTATTGAAAGAACAAAAATTCCTGTAACCATTGTTGATGATCCCCTAACTACAGTGTGCAGGGGATGTGCGAAGCTTCTTGACGACCCTGCTTTACTTAATCAAGTAAAAGTAACGGGTGGATTGAGATAGGTTGCAGGCGCCGCCCAGAGGGCTCTGCCCGGCGGGTTGCAGGTTTTAGGTTTTAGTTTTGAGTAGTTTGAAGCGGGGAGTTTTTTTGCCGTCAATAACTACATCTTCCAAAAACATTTTCCTAGGTCTGACCCACATTTGGTCTGGGAATTCTTCACTCACATACAAGGGTTTATAAAGTATCATTTCCTCTGTCGTTTCTGAATGTCTCACGATATCGATGAGTTGATACTTATTTCCTTTGTAGTGAAGATATATTCCATTTATAACCACCTTTTGCATAGAGCTATTTTAGCATGAAAAAGGGGCTTGCTGGAAATAAATCCAACAAGCCCCAGAATGTATCAATTGGTGCTTAAAAAGGCGAGTAGTGCAAGAGCAATTCTTGCAATGCGCCTGTTCGGCTTATGACTTTCCGGCTGGTTGTCCCAAGAACTTCTTGAGGTCTCGGTCGAGATCCCACTTCGCAATGAGGAAGTAGTATGGTTCGTCTGCAACGATGCGCCCAATCATAATAGGGTCAACAACGACGCGTGGATACGCTTCAAATTCGTTGGGGTCAGGACTGTAAATTCTGATTTCCTTTTTGCTGAAAACAGGAATTGCCTTTTTCCAGTGGGGAACCGCAGATGGTGGCACAATGCCTTTAAAGCGGAGGAGTTGAACCTGCTGCTCGGGTTTGCCCTTTTTGTTGTGCTCCCTCTCAAGACGTTTTCGAGGGAATTCTTCCCATGTCGGGAGCCCATCTTGATATGTCGTTTCATAGACACCGCAATACCAGTTAGTAGGTGGTGTGGTAAGGCTAAATCCTGCCCTCAATGCATCTCCAACTTTTGTCGTTGAAGCAATAAGGGCACTGACCTGTGTTATTTGACTGCCGGGTGAACCAACAGCTTGAAGGTCAGCCTTCAGCCTTGTTAGGTAGGTGACTTTTTTGTTGATGAGCGTGAGAGTGACTGGGGGAAGCTCTTCTTGTAAGTTCTTCTCAGTGGTCGGAGTCGTCAAAGTGTCAAGGTTCTTTGTGACCAATTATGGTCCTCCAATTGATTTCTGCTTTCGCAGTTATGGGTAGTATACTCCTAAGTTCAAAGTGTTTCAAATGACTAGTCTGAGCAGTTTTGTTACGGTTGACAATTCTGAGCTCATGAAGTATCATATAGCTACATGGATTTGAGGTTAAAAGACAATCGTGTCTTTACACTTGGACGGAGTATGAAAATAACACTAATACATTGTTACTCATCTTCTTCCTGATTCGCGGAAATACACGTTTCCCGAATTCAAGTCCCGTTCTTTAACAAGTGAGGATTGTTTGCTTATATAGTTAAAAAGCAAACAAAAAAGACGTTTGGAAAGTGGTAGGATACAGCCCTACTTAGGGCTGAACTATCAACAGAATAACAGTTAGCAATTAACATTTATGTTAAGAGTTAACCTGTAAATTGTTGAAAGTTCGAAGACTGCTTTTCAAATTATAGATTTTTTAAGGTTCTAAACAATTCTTAAACAAAAAAGTAAATTGATGAGCAGGAAGCGACATTTGTTTATTTATAAGCAAATGGCAAACTACAAAATTTTTGTCTGTTAAATTTTAAAAGATAACAGTCACTCAAAATTTAACGCAAGTTAAGTTTTTTTGAGAGTTTGATCCTGGCTCAGGATGAACGCTGGCGGCGTGCCTTAGGTATGCAAGTCGAACGGTCCATAGGACAGAACAGTTAGCATTTGACAATTTACAATTAACAGATAATAGTGAGATATGAAGACATTCCGTTTTTTAGATTTTGCAGTATATACTGCAGCAAAAAAACTAAATCGCGAGATAGTAATTCTAACTCGAAAATTTCCAAAAGAATACTGGGAATTGGGAGATCAGATAAGAAGAAGTAGCTTGTCGGTATGTTTAAATATAGCTGAAGGTTCAGCTAAAACTTCGGATAAAGACTTCAGAAGATATTTGGAAAACGCTCTCGGTTCCATAAACGAAACAGTTTCGGGTTTGGATATCGCGTTGGATGCAAGCCTATTAACTCAAAAGGAGTTTGAAGGGTATCTATTATCAGCAGAACTTATCGCTAAGCAGTTAGGCGGTTTTGCTAAAAAGTTAAAAGTAAATAGTTAAGTGTCGAAGGTTGTGTCCTATGGACAGTGGCGGACGGGTGAGTAACGCGTAGGAATCTACCCTAGAGTTTTGAATAACCTGCCGAAAGGTGGGCTAATACAAAATAGTATCTCCGGATTAAAGGGCTTTACTGCCCGCTCATGGAGGATCCTGCGTCCTATCAGCTTGTTGGTGAGGTAATAGCTCACCAAGGCTATGACGGGTATCTGGACTGAGAGGTCGGACAGACACAGGGGCACTGAGACACGGGCTCCACATCTACGGATGGCAGCAACCAGGAATATTGGGCAATGGGGGAAACCCTGACCCAGCGACACCGCGTGGAGGATGAAGGCTTTAGGGTCGTAAACTCCTTTTACTAAGCCCTTCACGGCTTAGAGAATAAGCACCTACTAACTACGTGCCAGAAGTCTCGGTAATACGTAGGGTGCAAGCGTTATCCGGATTTACTGGGCGTAAAGAGTATGTAGGCGGTCTACCAAGTCGTAGTTTAAATCCCGGGGCTTAACCCCGGTCTTGGTTACGAAACTGGTTGACTTGAAGATTATTCGGGGTACTGGAACAGTTGGTGTAGTGGTGAAATACGTTGATATCAACTGGAACACCGAAGGCG